>CAMHZO010000004.1:0-193608 GCA_946190205.1 Streptococcus mitis
TTTTCAAGTAGCCCTTCCAAATGTGACGACCGCTATTCTAAATTTGATGCGGGACGCTGCCCTAGCCTATACGATTGGTTTTGTGGATGTCATGGGGGCTGGGAATCTCTTAATCAGTCGCAACTTGGGGAATTACTCTCTTGAAACCTATACAGCGGTTGCCATTCTTTATTGGGGGTTAGCTTTGGCTGTTTCCTTCTTGAGTCGCTTGTTAGAAAAATCTTTGGAAACGAAAGGGAGATAGGATATGGATTTAGACTATATTGCAAAAACCTTTTTAGAGACCTTAAAAGGGGTACCGACCACCTTGATTATCATGATTGTAGCCATGGTCTTAAGTTTTGGACCAGCCTTGTTTTTAGCTCTGGGACAAATATATAAAGTCAAAGGTGTTCGAACTTTCTCTCTCGTGTATCTAGCTTTTATAAGAGCAACACCTCCGATTTTGCTGATTCTTTTCTTTTATAGTTTGTTTCCGAGTTTGCTCAATCAATTTCTTAAAAGCATAGGAAGTAATGTTGATATCTTTAAACTCAATCCCATCTATTATGCCTTTATTATCTATAGCTTAATGACAACGGGTAGTTTATCAGAAATCTTACGTTCGGCTATTTTGACTGTGGATAAGGGACAATTAGAAGCTGCACAAGCGATTGGATTGAGTAATAGTCAGGCCTATGTGAGGATTCTTTTTCCACAGGCCTTGCGTTCAGCCCTGCCTAATCTTGCGAATCTAGTCATAAATATTGTAAAAGGAACCTCTTTGGTCTTTGTGATGACCATTAAGGATATTACAGCTATTGCCCGTGTTGAAGCGTCTTATGGTTATCAGTATTTTGAATCATACTTTGTTATCTTTTTACAGTACATTCTTATTTGCGGTTTGATTCAATGGGGTTTTTCACTCTTAGAGAAACGCTATATTCGAAGAGAACAGGGACAAGTAGTGCCCCGTACAGGTTTAGCATAGGAGGAGACAATGTTACAAGTAGAACATGTTGCAAAAAAATTTGGAGACAGACAAGTCTTAGAAGATGTTAATCTCAAGGTCAACCAAGGGGATGTGGTTGTAATATTGGGGCCATCTGGATCAGGTAAAACGACTTTTCTCAGATGTCTCAATCATTTAGAAAAAGCCGATAGTGGCTCTTTGAAGCTTGCTGACAAAGACTACGATCTTGGCAAATTGACCAAAAAAGATATTTTAGAAATTCGCCAGAAGACCGCCTTTGTTTTTCAACATTATAATTTATTTGCTAATAAAACGGCCTTGGAAAATATTTTGGAGGGCCTGGTGATTGCTCGGAAAATTCCTAAGGAAGAAGCAACTAAACGTGCGGAAGTTGCCTTAGAAAAGGTTGGTTTACTAGCTTATAAAGATTATTATCCTTCTCAGCTTTCTGGAGGTCAGCAACAACGAATCGGTATTGCCCGTGCCATCGCTGTGAAACCAGAGGTCATTTTATTAGATGAGCCGACATCGGCCTTGGATCCAGAGTTGGTAGGGGATGTTTTAGATGTTTTAAAACAGTTAGCTAAAGAAGGAGTTACTATGGTAGTAGTGACACATGAGATGGGTTTTGCTAGAGATGTAGCCAATCATGTCATTTTTATGGATGGCGGGAAAATTGTTGAAGAAAATAATGCCCATGATTTCTTTAGTCGCCCACAGGAAGAACGAACCAAGCAATTTTTGGCACGAATTCTTTCGGATGCGACCTATAGTGTAGAATATATGATTTGATAGATAGGCTTATCAGGGCAAAAATCAATCCCCCGAGCGTTAAGGCTTGGGGGATTGTTCTATAGGAGGGCTAGTTTAGTTCTCTTTTTTGTTTTTTAGTAAGAAACCGAGACCTAGAAGGGTGAGGAGACTAATTCCTGCAAACAGGAGTTTGTGATCGTTTTTGGTTCCTGTATTTGGAAGTTCAGCTTGTTTAGCTAGGGGGGCAGGTTTATTTTCCTTGCTAGAGTTTTCTACCGATTCGTTTTGAACCGCCTCTTTTACAGATGATGCTTGTGCTTCTTGTGTTGGTTGTGAAGTTTGTGAATCAGTTGTAGCTTGGCTAGGTTTATTTTCCGCATCGGCTACTTTTGCATCTGGTTTTGCAGAATCAGGTTTAGTTTGTGGAGCTGGAGTTTGCTGTTCCGGTTTGACTACTCGGTTTGGAATATTGTCTTGGATATTATATTGCCCTTGTTCTTGTTTTAAGCTAGAAAGGTCAAATTCTGGTTTTTCTTCCACAGCTGGGGCAACGATGGCACCACCTTGAGAGACTCGAAGAACAGTAGCTGTAAGGGCATTTAATTTCAAGCCTTTTTCAGTCCACTCAAGTCCTTTCGGGTTGGCAATTCCTACTGGTCCTGCTTGGTTTTCATCTGCCAAAACTTCAGCATTTCTGAGGTGGGCAAAGGCAGTTCCCAAATTAAATTCGCGAGCTTTTTCATCCGCATTGACAAAGACTGCGTAGATATCACCGTTTGGAGCAGTGATTTGGTAGCCAATTACCACGTCCTCTTTTGCCACACCATTTTGGCCTGGAACAGTGATGAGGTGGACACGGTCTTTGATATCTTGGAGACTCTTAAGTCGGAAGGCATCTGTAGATTGACGAAGGGCAATCAAACCTTTCATATAGTCACGGCTCTTGACATTTTCAGGATATGCTTTTCTATCTGTAGCCTTAGTCCAGTCAAACTTGTTAATAGCATCACTCGAATCGTAAGAGTCATGGATGAAGTAAGGATAGTCAAATGGATTGCCATCCTTATCACGCAACAAGTGAGATTTGTTTGGAACCTTATCCTCCGATACTGGAGTCTTGTAGGCTGGGTCACGGAATTGTTTAGTACGTCCGTATTCCTGACCAGAGTGGATAAACGGAGTTCCTTGAGCTGTTAAGACCATGAGGTTTCCAAGTCGCAAACGACGGTGGATTTCAGCATAGTTCTCAGCCTTGCTTGGGTCTTTTTTGATAGACTGGGCGATGATGTCAAAGAGGGTCAAGTTATCATGGGCTGCGATATACTGGATAACATCTCCAGGACTATCAGCTTCAAAGTTGGTTGGCTGAGCAATGAGATTTTTAAAAATAGTGTTGATATCACGCTTGCCACCTGTGATAAAGGCAGGTTGACCTTCGTTTGGATAACCAGACTTGAGGTTGTTACGGATGTCATCTGAGAAGACAGCGACAGTATCGGTATGTTTCATCCAATCTTGGTCAGCAGCTTTAGTAGGCATGTTCTCATCACCGGCATAGGTTCTCCAACCTTCACCAAGCATGATTAAGTGTGGATTGAGGGCGCGTGCGGCCTTGTACGCTTCTTCAATAGAAGCTGCATCATGGTCTCCCATCATATCGAAGCGGAATCCATCCACTTTGTAGGTATCAACTAGATATTTGATAGAGTCAACTAGGAGTCGTTTGGTCATATGGTGGGTTGTCCCCAAGCGTCCACCACCAAAGCTAGTGCGAGGTGTCCCATCAGCATCCATAAAGTGGTAGTAGTTTGGTTCTAAATCTTCAAAGATATCGACTTTAGCTGTATGGTTATACACTACATCCAGGATAGCTCCCATGCCACGTTTGTGGATTTCGTTGATGAGGTTTTTAAATTCTGCGATTCGTTTTTCTGGATTTTTAGGATCGCTTGAATACATACCAGTCAAGGAGAAGTAGTTTTGAGGGTCATATCCCCAGTTGTAGTTGCTGTTGCTTGAAGCATAGTCAGACAAGCGTTCATGGTTTTTCAATTCATTGACAAAGTAGTAAGACAAGACTGGAAGGAGCTGGATGTGGGTTACCCCCAAGTCTTTGAGATAGTCTAGTTTTTCAATAAAGGCTTCAAAGGTACCAAATGGCTTAGTCAAATCTTTTGCGATGGCAGGATCTGAAGTGAAGTCACGCACATGAGCTTCATAGATGACAGCATCTTCGCGCGATTTGAAGTTGCGAATCTTACCATAAGTCAAGTCTTGAGGTCCTAGTTTGGCTGGATTTACAAAGGCAGCTTTAGCCACTTTATGGGCATCGTCAATCTTGGCATCGTCACTATTCCAAGCAGCGAGGGACTTAGCGTAAGGATCGAGTGCAAGAACAGTTTTACCCTGACGCTCGATTTGGTATTGATAATAGTATCCAGTGAAATCTGTGATGCCTAGTTTGTTTGTGCTATCTAGAGTTTGTCTCCAAGTTCCTCTTTCCCCTTTTTCAAGAGCGACAGTTCCAACCACTTTTTCAGGGTCATTCTTGTCGTAGACAACGACAGAAACCTTATCAGCACTTGGTGACCAAAGAGTCAAATCAACTTGTTTTCCTTCTTCTTTTAAGTCAGCTCCAAGTTTGCCATCATAGCTGTATGTCTCATCTTTAAGTCGCCAGCTTGTTTTGGTAGTGAATTGGTCGGAATTGTAGCTAACAGTATATGGATGTTTTGTGTCAGAGAAATCTCCGCTGTAGGTCACTTTCTTACCAGCTTCATCGATTGCAACATCGGTGATAGTTACCTTGTTTCCTAGGTGATTAGTGATGTTAGAGTGTTTGAGGATATCCTCTTTTTTAGCACCGACAAGTGTTGAAAAACTACTCTCAATGCTAGAAGTGCCTACGTGTTGGGCTCCTGTCATACGGATATCATGGACATAGTATGGATTTGTGTAAATCGATTCATCATCGTCTTTTAGGAAAATTTGGCTATGATTTTTTAAATCTGTGAACTTATAATCTTCTTTACGGATTTTCACATCGTCTCCTTGTTTGTTTCTGTCTAGTAATAAAAATCCAAGGTCTTTAGCTGCATCTTTGAGTGGAATATCGATATAGCGACCATATTTGCCTGTAGCCGTAAAGTCTGTTCCATTAGGCCATTCACCACTACTTGGCTCTTTCACATCTCCCCAGTACCAGAGAGACTTCTTGTCATAGTTGCCATCTGTGCGGTAGTAGTTGACACGAATAGTTCCTGCAGGCTGTGGTTCGTAAGAGAAAACCTTGTTATCTTGGTCCAACCAAGCCTCATTCATCTTTGGTGCCAGTTTTTCTACTGATTTATCGCCGGTTAGATTTTTCCCAGCTGTATTATTGATGAGGAAGCTAATTTTCTTGGCTTGTTCTCCCTTTAATTTGACATCTAGGTAGTAGCCATAGTCATCTTTTTTGGCATCCTTAAAGGACAAGGCTCCGTTAGGCCAGTTTTCAGATGGTTTTTCAACATCGTCCCAAGTCCATAGTCCTTGAGCATCCTTGTTTTCTTCAGGAAGCTTTTTGACATGGATACGGAAGTAGTTGTCTTCTATTGGTTCTTCTGCCTTAGTTTCAGTCGTTACTGGACTCGTAGAAGTAGTTGGTTCACTTGAACGATCTTGTCCGGTTTGTGGGGCTGAATCGGCGGGAGTTGCAGCAGGAGTAGTTGGCTCTGTTGCAGGTTTTTCTTCTGTTTTCTTTAGGGAAGCGTTTGCACTATCGGGTGAAGAAAAATCGCTTTCGTTCTTGCCAGCGATGTTTGTTGCATCAGTAAGAGGTTGAGTAAGGGAGGTCGTATTTCTGTTGCTGGGTTCGTTAGTGGTTGGTGTATTTTCGTTTGCTGAGATAGTTGGTGTAGCCATGGCAAGCAGAATAAGGCTTGCTCCAATAAGGACAGAACCAGTTCCATTTTTGAGGGAACGGATGCTGTAAACCATTTTTTTCTCAGTTTGAGATGGTATTTTTCTCATAATGATTCTCCAATCAATGAATTTCTCTATCAGTATAGCACTTAGTAAAATAAGATGCAAGCGTTTTCCTAAAATTAAACTAAAAGAAAAATCGCAACAAATTTTGTTACGATTCAGCCAGTATTTCTTATAGGAAAAGATTTTGTCAAAAATTCATCAATCCCCTTGAAAAATCTAGCTAAATAAGGTATAATATGAGTAATCATTTGTCGTAGGTTTTGTCTGAAATATTGTCCAGACAAGGCTCACAGCAGTTAAATCTTCTGAAAAAGTCAGATTTAGCTGCTCTTTTTGTGCTTTTTTTCAGGATTTTGAGTACTTGTAACAAAGACTTAAAGATTCTGAAAATTTATCAAGAGGACACGGTGATAGGGGTTTTTAAAACCATATGACGATTAGAAAAGCCTGATTGACAAGGCTTGGAACTTATTTACAAAGGAGAATCATCTTGGCAGGACATGACGTTCAATACGGGAAACATCGTACCCGTCGTAGTTTTTCAAGAATCAAAGAAGTTCTTGACTTACCAAATTTGATTGAAATTCAAACTGACTCATTCAAAGATTTCCTAGACCATGGTCTGAAGGAAGTGTTTGAAGATGTATTGCCAATTTCAAACTTCACAGACACAATGGAATTGGAATTTGTTGGATATGAAATCAAGGAACCAAAATATACGCTAGAAGAAGCTCGTATTCACGATGCTAGCTACTCAGCACCAATTTTTGTAACCTTCCGCTTGATCAATAAAGAAACAGGCGAAATCAAAACCCAAGAAGTTTTCTTTGGTGATTTCCCAATCATGACTGAAATGGGTACTTTCATCATCAATGGTGGTGAACGTATCATCGTATCTCAGTTGGTCCGCTCACCAGGTGTTTACTTTAACGATAAAGTTGATAAAAACGGTAAAGTGGGGTACGGGTCAACTGTTATCCCTAACCGTGGAGCTTGGTTGGAACTTGAAAGCGACTCAAAAGATATTGCCTACACTCGTATCGACCGTACTCGTAAGATTCCATTTACAACATTGGTTCGTGCGCTTGGTTTCTCAGGTGATGATGAAATCTTTGATATCTTTGGTGATAGCGAATTGGTTCGCAACACTGTTGAAAAAGATATCCACAAGAATCCAATGGACTCTCGTACCGACGAAGCTTTGAAAGAAATTTACGAACGCCTTCGTCCAGGTGAGCCTAAGACTGCTGAAAGCTCACGTAGCTTGCTTGTAGCTCGTTTCTTTGACCCACGTCGTTATGACTTGGCAGCTGTCGGTCGTTACAAAATCAATAAAAAACTCAATGTTAAAACACGCTTGCTTAACCAAACTATTGCTGAGCCATTGGTAGACCCTGAAACAGGCGAAATCTTGGTAGAAGCTGGAACAGTCATGACTCGTAGCGTGATTGAAAGCATTGAAAGCCATTTGGATGGCGACTTGAACAAGATTGTTTACATTCCAAATGATGCAGCGGTTGTGACTGAGCCAGTTGTTCTTCAAAAATTCAAGGTTGTTGCTCCAACTGATCCAGACCGTGTTGTAACGATCATCGGTAATGCTAATCCAGATGACAAGGTTCGTATCGTCACTCCTGCAGATATCCTTGCTGAGATGAGCTACTTCCTCAACTTGGCTGAAGGGCTTGGCCGTGTAGATGATATCGACCACCTTGGAAACCGTCGTATCCGTGCGGTTGGTGAATTGCTTGCTAACCAAGTACGTCTTGGACTTTCTCGTATGGAACGTAATGTCCGTGAACGGATGTCTGTCCAGGACAACGAAGTCTTGACACCACAACAAATTATCAATATCCGTCCTGTAACAGCTGCGGTTAAAGAATTCTTTGGTTCATCACAGTTGTCACAGTTCATGGACCAACACAACCCACTTTCTGAGTTGTCTCACAAACGCCGTTTGTCAGCCTTGGGGCCTGGTGGTTTGACACGTGACCGTGCTGGATATGAAGTACGTGACGTGCACTACACTCACTACGGTCGTATGTGTCCAATCGAGACACCTGAAGGACCTAACATCGGTTTGATCAATAACTTGTCATCTTACGGACACTTGAACAAATATGGTTTTGTTCAAACACCATACCGTAAAGTTGACCGTGAAACAGGTGTTGTTACGAACGAAATCGTTTGGTTGACAGCCGATGAAGAAGATGAATTTACTGTAGCACAGGCTAATTCTCGTCTGAATGAAGATGGAACATTTGCTGAGAAAGTTGTCATGGGACGTCACCAAGGGGTCAACCAAGAGTATCCAGCGAATGTTGTTGACTACATGGACGTATCACCAAAACAGGTAGTTGCCGTTGCGACAGCATGTATTCCTTTCTTGGAAAACGATGACTCCAACCGTGCCCTCATGGGAGCCAACATGCAACGTCAGGCTGTACCATTGATTAATCCTAAAGCACCTTACGTTGGTACTGGTATGGAATACCAAGCAGCCCACGATTCAGGAGCGGCTGTGATTGCTCAGTATGACGGTAAAGTTACCTATGCAGATGCTGACAAGGTAGAAGTTCGTCGTGAAGATGGTTCATTGGACGTTTACCACATCCAAAAATTCCGTCGTTCGAACTCAGGTACTGCTTATAACCAACGCACTCTCGTAAAAGTTGGTGATGCCGTTGAGAAAGGCGATTTCATCGCTGACGGACCTTCTATGGAAAATGGAGAAATGGCGCTTGGACAAAACCCAATCGTTGCCTACATGACTTGGGAAGGTTACAACTTCGAGGATGCCGTTATCATGAGCGAACGCTTGGTGAAAGACGATGTCTACACATCTGTCCACCTTGAAGAATACGAATCAGAAACACGCGATACAAAGCTTGGGCCTGAAGAAATTACTCGTGAAATTCCAAACGTTGGGGAAGATGCCCTTAAAGATCTTGACGAAATGGGTATTATCCGTATCGGTGCTGAGGTTAAAGAAGGGGATATCCTTGTAGGTAAAGTAACACCTAAGGGTGAGAAAGACCTTTCAGCTGAAGAACGGCTCTTGCACGCTATCTTCGGAGATAAATCTCGTGAAGTACGTGACACTTCTCTTCGTGTACCACACGGAGCTGATGGTGTGGTTCGTGATGTTAAGATCTTTACACGTGCAAATGGAGATGAATTGCAATCAGGTGTCAACATGCTGGTTCGCGTCTACATCGCTCAAAAACGTAAGATCAAGGTCGGAGATAAGATGGCCGGACGTCACGGAAATAAAGGGGTTGTCTCTCGTATCGTTCCTGTAGAAGACATGCCTTACCTTCCAGATGGAACTCCAGTCGATATCATGTTGAACCCACTTGGGGTGCCATCACGTATGAATATCGGTCAGGTTATGGAGCTTCACCTTGGTATGGCGGCTCGTACTCTTGGTATTCACATCGCAACACCAGTCTTTGACGGAGCAAGTTCTGAAGACCTTTGGTCAACTGTTAAAGAAGCTGGTATGGATAGCGATGCCAAAACAATCCTTTACGATGGACGTACTGGGGAACCGTTTGATAACCGTGTGTCAGTTGGTGTCATGTACATGATCAAACTCCACCACATGGTTGATGATAAATTGCACGCGCGTTCAGTCGGACCTTACTCAACCGTTACTCAACAGCCACTTGGTGGTAAAGCTCAGTTTGGTGGACAACGTTTCGGTGAGATGGAGGTTTGGGCTCTTGAAGCCTACGGTGCGTCAAATGTCCTTCAAGAAATCTTGACTTACAAGTCTGACGATATCAACGGACGTTTGAAAGCTTATGAAGCTATTACAAAAGGAAAACCAATTCCAAAACCAGGTGTTCCAGAATCCTTCCGAGTTCTTGTCAAAGAATTGCAATCTCTTGGTCTTGACATGCGTGTCCTAGATGAAGATGACCAAGAAGTGGAACTTCGTGACTTGGATGAAGGAATGGACGAAGATGTCATCCACGTAGATGACCTTGAAAAAGCCCGCGAAAAAGCAGCACAAGAGGCTAAAGCAGCCTTTGAAGCTGAAGAAGCTGAGAAAGCAACAAAAGCGGAAGCAACAGAAGAAGCTGCTGAATAAGAATAAGCAGTTCACTTAGAATAGAAAGGGAAGAAATAGTGGTTGATGTAAATCGTTTTAAAAGTATGCAAATCACCCTAGCTTCTCCAAGCAAAGTCCGTTCATGGTCTTATGGAGAAGTCAAAAAACCTGAAACAATCAATTACCGTACCTTGAAACCAGAACGTGAAGGACTCTTTGATGAAGTTATCTTTGGTCCTACAAAAGACTGGGAATGTGCTTGTGGTAAGTACAAACGCATTCGTTACAGAGGAATTGTTTGTGACCGTTGTGGGGTTGAAGTAACGCGTACAAAAGTTCGTCGTGAGCGCATGGGGCACATCGAGTTGAAAGCTCCTGTATCTCACATCTGGTACTTCAAGGGGATTCCAAGCCGTATGGGCTTGACCCTTGATATGAGCCCTCGTGCCCTCGAGGAAGTTATCTACTTTGCGGCTTATGTGGTGATTGATCCTAAGGATACACCACTTGAGCACAAGTCTATCATGACAGAGCGCGAATACCGTGAGCGCTTGCGTGAGTATGGTTATGGATCATTCGTTGCCAAGATGGGTGCCGAAGCTATCCAAGACCTTTTGAAACAAGTAGATCTTGAAAAAGAAATTGCTGAACTCAAAGAAGAGTTAAAAACAGCTACTGGACAAAAACGTGTTAAAGCCATCCGTCGTTTGGATGTTTTGGATGCCTTTTACAAATCTGGAAACAAACCGGAATGGATGATTCTCAACATCCTTCCAGTTATTCCACCAGATCTTCGTCCAATGTTGCAGTTGGATGGTGGCCGTTTTGCCTCATCTGACTTGAACGACCTTTACCGCCGTGTTATCAACCGTAACAACCGTTTGGCTCGCTTGCTTGAGTTGAATGCACCAGGTATCATCGTTCAAAATGAGAAGCGTATGCTTCAAGAAGCGGTTGACGCTTTGATTGACAATGGTCGTCGTGGTCGTCCAATCACAGGACCAGGTAGCCGTCCACTTAAATCATTGAGTCACATGCTTAAAGGTAAACAAGGACGCTTCCGTCAAAACTTGCTCGGTAAACGTGTTGACTTCTCAGGACGTTCCGTTATCGCCGTTGGTCCAACTCTTAAGATGTACCAATGTGGTGTGCCACGTGAAATGGCGATCGAGCTCTTTAAACCATTCGTTATGCGTGAAATCGTTGCCCGTGATATCGTGCAAAACGTCAAAGCAGCTAAACGCTTGGTGGAACGTGGAGATGAGCGTATCTGGGATATCCTTGAAGAAGTGATTAAAGAACACCCAGTACTTTTGAACCGCGCACCGACCCTTCACCGTTTGGGTATCCAAGCCTTCGAGCCAGTCTTGATTGATGGTAAGGCTCTTCGCTTGCACCCACTTGTCTGTGAAGCCTACAATGCCGACTTTGACGGGGACCAAATGGCCATCCACGTACCGCTTTCAGAAGAAGCCCAAGCAGAAGCTCGTATCCTCATGCTAGCTGCTGAGCACATCTTGAATCCGAAAGATGGTAAACCAGTTGTTACTCCATCTCAGGACATGGTTTTGGGTAACTACTACTTGACTATGGAAGAAGCTGGTCGTGAAGGTGAAGGAATGGTCTTCAAAGACCGTGACGAAGCGGTTATGGCTTACCGTAATGGTTATGTTCACCTTCACTCACGTGTTGGTATCGCAACAGATAGCCTCAACAAACCATGGACAGAAGAGCAAAAACACAAGGTCTTGCTTACAACAGTTGGTAAAATCCTCTTCAATGACATCATGCCAGAGGGTCTACCATACTTGCAAGAACCAAACAATGCCAACTTGACAGAAGGCGTTCCAGCTAAATACTTCTTGCCACTTGGTGGAGATATCAAGGAAGCTATCAGCAATCTTGAACTTAACCCTCCATTCAAGAAGAAAAATCTTGGAAATATCATCGCTGAAATCTTCAAACGTTTCCGTACGACAGAAACTTCTGCCCTACTTGACCGTATGAAGAACCTCGGTTACCACCACTCAACTCTTGCAGGATTGACAGTGGGGATTGCCGATATCCCAGTCGTTGATGACAAAGCTGAAATCATTGAAGAATCACACAAACGTGTAGAACAAATCACCAAACAATTCCGTCGCGGTATGATCACAGACGACGAGCGTTACAATGCCGTTACAGCTGAATGGCGTGCTGCCCGTGAAAAACTTGAGAAACGCTTGATTGCCAACCAAGATCCTAAGAACCCAATCGTTATGATGATGGACTCTGGAGCCCGTGGTAATATCTCAAACTTCTCACAGCTTGCCGGTATGCGTGGTCTGATGGCTGCTCCTAACGGACGTATCATGGAATTGCCAATCCTTTCAAACTTCCGCGAAGGTCTGTCAGTACTCGAAATGTTCTTCTCAACTCACGGTGCGCGTAAAGGTATGACCGATACGGCCCTTAAGACAGCTGACTCAGGTTATTTGACTCGTCGTTTGGTTGACGTTGCCCAAGATGTTATCATCCGTGAGGACGACTGTGGAACTGACCGTGGTCTCTTGATCCGCTCTATTGCAGAAGGAAAGGAGATGATCGAGTCTCTCGAAGAGCGTCTCAATGGTCGTTACACTAAGAAAACTGTTAAACATCCAGAAACTGGTGCAGTGATTATCGGTCCAAATGAATTGATTACAGAAGACAAGGCGCGTGAAATTGTGAATGCTGGTGTGGAAGAAGTGACTATCCGCTCTGTATTTACATGTAACACTCGTCATGGTGTCTGCCGTCACTGTTATGGTATCAACTTGGCGACTGGTGATGCGGTTGAAGTTGGTGAAGCAGTCGGTACAATCGCTGCCCAATCTATCGGGGAACCTGGTACACAGCTTACAATGCGTACCTTCCACACGGGTGGGGTTGCCTCAAATACCGATATCACTCAGGGTCTTCCTCGTGTCCAAGAAATCTTTGAAGCCCGCAATCCTAAAGGGGAAGCGGTTATCACAGAGGTTAAAGGACAAGTTACCGCTATCGAAGAAGATGCCTCAACTCGTACTAAGAAAGTCTTTGTTAAGGGTGAAACTGGCGAAGGTGAATATGTTGTTCCATTTACAGCTCGTATGCGTGTTGAAGTTGGAGACCAAGTAGCGCGTGGTGCTGCTCTGACAGAAGGCTCTATCCAACCAAAACGTCTCCTTGCAGTTCGTGATGTCTTGTCAGTTGAAACTTACCTTCTCGGTGAAGTACAAAAAGTTTACCGTAGCCAAGGGGTAGAAATCGGTGACAAACACATCGAGGTAATGGTTCGTCAAATGATCCGTAAAGTCCGTGTCATGGATCCAGGAGATACAGACCTTCTCATGGGTACCCTTATGGATATCAATGACTTTACAGATGCTAACAAAGATGTCCTTATCGCAGGTGGAGTTCCAGCGACAGGTCGCCCAGTTCTTATGGGAATTACCAAAGCCTCACTTGAAACCAACAGTTTCTTGTCAGCGGCTTCCTTCCAGGAAACAACTCGTGTCCTTACTGACGCGGCTATCCGTGGTAAGAAAGACCATCTCCTTGGACTTAAAGAAAATGTTATCATCGGTAAGATCATCCCAGCAGGTACTGGTATGGCCCGTTACCGTAACCTTGAACCACAAGCTATCAACGAAGAAGAATACCTTAATCCTCCAGTAGAGGAAGAAGGAAATGAAGAAACAGCAGAAGTAGTTGTGGATGCTGCCGTTGAAACTGTGGAAGAAACAGTAGAATAAAAGAGAATGAGAGAGCCCTCGGGCTCTCTCATTTTTCTGAAAACTTTCTCCGTTTTTCCATGAAATGTGGTAAAATAATACTCAATGAAAATCAAAGAGCAAACTAGGAAACTAGCCGTAGGTTGCTCAAAGCACTGCTTTGAGGTTGTAGATAGAACTGACGAAGTCAGCTCAAAACACTGTTTTGAGGTTGTGGATAGAACTGACGAAGTCAGTAACCATACCTACGGTAAGGCGACGTTGACGTGGTTTGAAGAGATTTTCGAAGAGTATAAAAGAAAGAAGCTGACAAAGGAGACAGGTATGGAACAAACATTTTTTATCATTAAACCAGACGGTGTAAAAAGAGGATTAGTGGGTGAGGTGTTGAAACGCATCGAACAACGTGGATTTACAATCGAAAAATTGGAGTTGCGTACAAAGGTTTCAGAAGGGTTAATTGATCAGCACTATCAGGACTTGGTTGGTCAAAGTTTTTACCCACCGATTCGTGAATTTATGACTTCAGGACCGGTTCTTGTAGGTATCATTTCTGGTCCCAAAGTAATTGAAACTTGGCGGACCATGATGGGTGCAACTCGTCCAGAAGAAGCTTTACCAGGAACTATTCGAGGTGATTTTGCAAAAGCTGCTGGAGAAAATGAGGTTATCCAAAATGTTGTGCATGGTTCAGATTCAGAAGAGTCAGCTAAGCGAGAAATTGCTCTTTGGTTTGAGGAAAAATAGCAAAAGTTTGATGTAAGGGTTACCTGCATCAAACTTTTTTGCATTTTAGAGTAGAAAACTGACAGTTGAGAAATATTTTAGCAATTGTGAGGATTTCTAGCCTATAATAAGAGCAAGTAAGGGAGGAAGAATGATGGAAAAAATGAAAAAGCAAATTCAAGTTTTGTTATTGTTTACGATTTTTGGTATCAGTAGCTGTTCTTGTTTAAGTTTATCGACTTGGTCCTTGGTGTTAAATCAAAACTGCTTCTATTATTTAGTTGGCATGTTGCTTCTTGCCAGTATTGGTGCAGGGCTAAACTATTATAGAGGGCAGGGAAATCAACATTATTCAGTTTTTAAAGAAGATAAGCAACAATTCTTGTATAGCCTATTGCTCTTAGTAAATATTTTGGGTTTAGCCTTAATTGTTATAGAACATATCCTTTCAGGAAATACTTCCGTAGAAGGGTTTGTGGAAGCCTTTCTACCGAGTTTCTTTTTCTTATTTGGTATTGATTTGTTAGTTTTTCTGCCGATTCAGAAGTATGTAAATGGATTGAAAAAGATTTTGGGAAAGAAGGAAATCTGTTTTATTAGTGGACTAGCTATTCTAATCTTTCTCAGAAATCCTTGGATGCTATTGTCCATGACCTTTTATATTGCCTTGGGGATGCTATTTCTAGGACTGTTGGTGCCAAAAGTCATTCGCTGGGAAGTTTCATTTTACAGTCATTTGATGAGAGATATCTTGTTAGTTGTCTTCTTACTGTTTCTATTTTAAGAACAAAAAAAGAGATAGTTCTAGTTTTACAATTTATAATATGGAATTCATAGATAATACCTAGACAAAGGACAACTTTTTGGTATAATAGAAACATGTACACTAAAAACGAAGAAGAGTTACAGTCCTTAGGTGAACGTTTGGGCTATTTATTAGAAAAGAATGATGTCTTAATTTTAACTGGTGAACTTGGAGCAGGCAAAACGACATTTACAAAAGGTCTTGCTAAAGGATTACATATTTCTCAGATGATTAAGAGTCCAACCTACACTATCGTAAGAGAGTATGAAGGTCGTCTTCCACTTTACCACCTAGATGTTTATCGTATAGAGGGGGATGCTGATTCTATTGATTTAGATGAGTTTCTCTTTGGTGGTGGGGTAACTGTCATCGAGTGGGGACATCTTTTAGGTGATGCCTTGCCAGATACTTATTTAGAATTAGAAATTCTAAAAGAGGAAGATGGTCGCAGATTAAACTTCAAAGCCAAGGGTTTGCGTGCAGAAAAACTCTTAGAGGAGCTTCAACATGGAGTATGAGTTGCTCATTAGGGAAGCAGAAATTGAAGATGCGGCTGAGTTAGTATCATTTTTAAATCGTGTTAGTGTAGAAACAGATTTTACTAGTCTGGACAGGGATGGTATTTTGATGACAGATACTGAGATGGAGTCGTTTTTGGATAAACAGGCTCACTCGGAAAATCAAATCACTTTACTGGCCTTGCTGAATGATGAAATTGCTGGTCTTGTGAATATCACAGCTGATCAACGCAAGAGAGTTCGTCATATTGGAGATCTCTTTATTGTGATTGGTCAGAAGTATTGGAATAATGGACTGGGGAGTTTGTTACTTGAAGAAGTCGTAGAATGGGCACAGGCTAGTGGCATTCTTCGTCGACTTCAACTAACTGTCCAAACTCGCAATCAGGGTGCAGTTCATTTATATCAACAGCATGGCTTTGTAATTGAAGGTAGACAAGAGCGCGGTGCGTACATAGAAGAAGGGAAATTTATAGATGTTTACCTGATGGGTAGACTGATAGATTGATAGAAATATGGTTAAAAAAATTATTGGAATGGTGCTAGCTTTTCTAGCTGTGACAGTTTTAGGTGTGGGTGTTTTTGCTTATACTATTTATCAGCAAGGTACAGAAACCTTATCAAAAACCTATAAAAAGATTGGGGAAGAAACCAATGTTATTGAGGCTACTGAACCCTTAACGATCCTTTTAATGGGGGTTGATACTGGAAACGAAGAACGAACGGACCCTTGGGAGGGAAATAGTGATTCCATGATTCTTTTGACAGTTAATCCGCACACGAAAAAGACCATGATGTTGAGTTTGGAACGTGATATCTTGACTAAAATTCAGCATAAAGATGGTCAGATTGAGGAAGCAAAACTAAACGCTGCCTATGCTGGTGGTGGTGCAGAGTTGGCTATTTCAACTATTCAGAAGATGATGAATATTCATATTGATCGCTATATTATGGTCAATATGCACGGATTGCAACAATTAGTTGATGCAGTGGGTGGTATAACCGTCAACAACACTCTAGGTTTCCCGATTTCTATCAGTGACCAAGAGGAATTTAATACCATTTCTATTGGTGTTGGGCAACAAACTCTAAATGGAGATGAAGCTCTTGTTTATTCTCGCATGCGCTACCAGGACCCAGAAGGGGACTACGGACGTCAGAAACGTCAGCGTGAAGTCATTCAAAAGGTTGTTGAAAAAGTTCTTAGCTTGAATAGTGTTAGTCACTATCAATCTATCTTAAAAGCCCTAAGTACCAATATGCAGACTAATATTGATCTATCTGCGAAAAGTATTCCAAGCTTGTTAGGTTACCAGGACTCGTTTAAAACGATTGAAACTCAACAATTACGAGGAGAAGACGCCGAATTGCAAGGGACATCTTATCAAATCGTAACGGCTAACCATTTGTTAGAGGTCCAGAATCTTTTGAGAACCTCACTTGATAAACCGAAGGTGACAGAGTTAGAGACAAATGCAGTCTTATATGAAGATATTTTTGGAAACCAAAATGGTATCGGTTTGGGAACAGGTACGATTAATAATACAACAAATCAAGAAGATGTAGAATAATCTATTTTATAGTTAAAATCGTGGGAAATTTCCTGCGATTTTTTCAAAAAAATACGAATAGATAGGTAGGAGGAAACATGAAAGCAGAAATCATTGCTGTTGGAACAGAGATTTTGACAGGACAGATTGTTAATACCAATGCCCAGTTTTTGTCGGAAAAACTAGCAGAAATTGGAGTAGACGTATATTTTCAGACGGCTGTAGGAGACAATGAAACTCGTCTCTTGTCTTTGCTTGAGATTGCCAGTCAACGTAGTAGTCTGGTGATGTTGACAGGTGGTTTGGGACCAACTGAGGACGATTTGACCAAACAAACTCTGGCTAAATTTTTAGGGAAAGAATTAGTCTTTGATCCTCAGGCGCAGGAGAAGTTGGATGTCTTTTTTGCCCAGAGACCAGACTATGCCCGAACACCGAATAACGAAAGACAAGCTCAACTTGTAGAAGGAGCGATTCCACTGCCAAATGAAACAGGACTGGCTGTGGGAGGAATATTGGAAGTCGATGGAGTGACCTACGTTGTCCTTCCAGGTCCACCAAGTGAATTAAAACCTATGGTTTTAAACCAACTTCTACCCAAGTTGATGACAGGGAGCAAGCTGCATTCCCGAGTTCTTCGTTTCTTTGGGATTGGCGAGAGCCAGTTGGTTACGATTTTGGCTGATTTAATTGATAATCAAACCGATCCTACCTTGGCCCCTTATGCTAAGACAGGAGAAGTCACTCTGCGTCTGTCAACAAAAGCTAGCAGCCAAGAAGAGGCGAATCAAGTGCTGGATATCTTGGAAAATCAAATCTTAGGTCGCCAGACCTTTGAAGGCCTTTCTTTACGAGATCTTTGTTATGGTTATGGGGAAGAAACTAGTTTAGCTAGCATTGTGGTAGAAGAACTGAAAAGGCAAGGGAAAACCATCACGTCTGCTGAGAGTTTGACGGCTGGTCTTTTCCAAGCTAGGGTAGCGGATTTTTCGGGTGCTTCAAGTATATTTAAGGGTGGTTTTGTAACCTATAGCTTGGAGGAAAAATCAAAGATGTTGGATATTCCTGTCAAGGATTTGGAAGAACAGGGTGTGGTGTCTGAATTTACAGCACAGAAGATGGCTGAGCAGGCACGAATCAAGACCCAGTCTGATTTTGGCCTTAGTTTGACTGGTGTGGCAGGGCCAGATAGCCTAGAAGGACATCCAGCTGGGACAGTCTTCATAGGCTTGGCTCAAGAGCAAGGAACTGAGGTCATCAAGGTCAATATTGGAGGCAGAAGTCGAGCAGATGTACGTCACATTGCGGTTATGCATGCCTTTAACCTAGTTCGCAAGGCTTTATTAAGTGACTAACTTTTGATATAATAGTAGATAGGTCTGAGGACCATTAGAATGTAGGAGAATAGAATGGCGAAAAAACCAAAAAAATTAGATGAAATTTCAAAAAAATTCGGGGCAGAACGTGAAAAAGCCTTGAATGATGCTCTTAAATTGATTGAGAAAGACTTTGGTAAGGGTTCAATCATGCGTTTGGGTGAACGTGCAGAGCAAAAGGTGCAAGTGATGAGCTCAGGTTCCTTGGCTCTCGATATTGCCCTTGGTTCAGGTGGTTATCCTAAGGGACGTATCATCGAAATCTATGGGCCAGAGTCATCTGGTAAGACAACAGTTGCCCTTCATGCAGTCGCGCAAGCGCAAAAAGAAGGTGGGATTGCAGCCTTTATCGATGCGGAGCATGCCCTTGATCCAGCTTATGCTGCGGCTCTTGGGGTCAATATTGACGAATTGCTCTTGTCTCAACCAGACTCAGGAGAGCAAGGGCTTGAAATTGCAGGAAAATTGATTGACTCAGGTGCTGTGGACCTTGTCGTAGTCGACTCAGTTGCGGCCCTTGTCCCTCGTGCGGAAATTGATGGTGATATCGGAGACAGCCACGTTGGTTTGCAGGCTCGTATGATGAGTCAGGCCATGCGTAAACTTGGTGCTTCTATCAATAAAACTAAAACAATTGCCATCTTTATCAACCAATTGCGTGAAAAAGTTGGGGTCATGTTTGGAAATCCAGAAACAACTCCTGGTGGACGTGCTCTGAAATTCTACGCTTCAGTGCGTTTGGATGTTCGTGGAAGCACACAAATCAAGGGAACTGGTGACCAAAAAGATACCAATGTCGGTAAAGAAACTAAAATCAAGGTCGTGAAAAACAAGGTGGCTCCACCATTTAAGGAAGCCTTCGTTGAAATCATGTACGGAGAAGGTATTTCTAAGACTGGTGAACTCTTGAAAATCGCAAGCGATTTGGATATCATCAAAAAAGCAGGAGCTTGGTACTCTTACAAGGATGAGAAAATCGGGCAAGGTTCTGAAAATGCTAAGAAATACTTGGCAGATAACCCAGAAATCTTTGATGAAATTGACCATCAAGTCCGTGTTCAATTTGGTTTGATTGATGGAGAGGAAGCTTCTGTAGAAGGCGTTGAAACTAAAAAAGATGAAGCAGTTCAAGCAGATTCTGTGAATGAAGAAGTAACTCTTGACCTAGGCGACGAACTTGAAATCGAAATTGAAGAATAAGGTGTCAAAGTAGTGGAGAACATCCGCTGCTTTTTTGGTTTTTGATTCAAGTTTTTAGATCATCTATAGTTTGCTGTTTCTTGTCGCTCCTCTAGAAAGCTGATATAATAGCCTTATGAATAAAAAACGAACAGTGGACCTGATACATGGTCCAATTCTTCCCTCGCTCTTAAGCTTCGCCTTCCCAATCTTGCTATCAAATATTTTTCAACAGCTCTATAATACTGCTGATGTCTTGATTGTTGGACGTTTCCTTGGTCAAGAATCCTTGGCTGCGGTAGGGGCGACGACAGCGATTTTTGACCTGATTGTAGGTTTTACTCTTGGTGTTGGTAATGGCATGGGGATTGTCATTGCCCGCTATTATGGAGCTCGGAATTTCACTAAAATCAAGGAGGCAGTGGCAGCCATCTGGATTTTAGGTGCTCTTTTGAGTATTGTAGTTATGCTGCTGGGATTTGTCGGTCTGTATCCACTCTTGCAATATTTAGATACTCCTGCAGAAATCCTTCCTCAGTCTTATCAATATATTTCTATGATTGTAACCTGTGTTGGTGTCAGCTTTGCTTATAATCTTTTTGCAGGCTTGTTGCGGTCTATTGGGGACAGTCTAGCTGCGCTTGGTTTTTTGATTTTCTCTGCTCTGGTCAATGTAGTTCTGGATCTCTATTTTATTACGCAATTGCATCTTGGAGTTCAATCCGCGGGACTTGCTACCATCATTTCGCAAGGCTTATCAGCGGTTCTTTGCTTTTATTATATTCGTAAGAGTGTGCCAGAACTTTTGCCTCAACTCAAGCATTTCAAATGGGATAAGGCCTTATACGCTGACCTCTTGGAGCAAGGTTTGGCTATGGGCTTGATGAGCTCAATTGTATCTATAGGCAGTGTGATTTTACAGTCTTCTGTTAATACCTTTGGTGCAGTGATTATTAGTGCCCAGACGGCAGCTCGACGCATTATGGCTTTCGCCCTTCTTCCGATGACCGCTATTTCTGCATCAATGACGACCTTTGCTTCACAGAATTTAGGTGCTAAGCGCCCAGACCGCATTGTTCAAGGTCTTCGAATCGGCAGTCGTTTAAGTATATCCTGGGCAGTTTTTGTTTGTATCTTCCTCTTTTTTGCCAGTCCAGCCTTGGTTTCCTTCTTGGCCAGTTCGACGGATAGCTACTTGGTAGAAAATGGTAGTCTCTATCTGCAAATCAGCTCAGCCTTTTATCCCATTCTGAGTCTCTTGTTGATTTATCGCAATTGTTTGCAGGGCTTGGGGCAAAAAGTCCTTCCTCTGGTTTCTAGCTTTATCGAACTAATCGGGAAAATCGCTTTTGTGGTTTTGATTATCCCTTGGGCAGGATATAAGGGAGTTATCCTTTGCGAACCCTTAATCTGGGTTGCCATGACCATTCAACTGTATTTCTCACTGTTTCGTCACCCCTTGATAAAAGAAGGCAAGGAAATTTTAGCAACTAAAGTGCTATCCTAGTTGTATTTACTGAATAAAATCCATTTCCTCTAGTGAAAATCGAAAAAACTTGTGTTATAATAAGAAAGATTAAAATGTGAAAAAAGGAGATTCCTAATGGGACGTAAATGGGCCAATATCGTAGCCAAGAAAACGGCTAAAGATGGAGCTAACTCTAAAGTATATGCAAAATTTGGTGTAGAAATCTATGTAGCAGCTAAAAAAGGTGATCCAGATCCAGAATCAAACTCAGCTTTGAAATTCGTTATCGACCGTGCTAAACAAGCTCAAGTGCCAAAACACGTTATCGATAAAGCTTTGGACAAGGCTAAAGGAAACACAGACGAAACCTTTACAGAAGGACGTTACGAAGGTTTTGGACCAAATGGTTCTATGCTGATTGTTGATACTTTGACTTCAAATGTCAACCGTACAGCGGCCAATGTCCGTGCAGCCTTTGGTAAAAACGGCGGAAACATGGGTGCTTCAGGTTCTGTTTCTTACCTCTTTGACAACAAGGGTGTGATCGTATTTGCAGGTGAAGATGCGGACGCGGTCTTTGAGCAATTGCTAGAAGCAGATGTAGATGTGGATGATGTAGAAGCAGAAGAAGGAACAATCACAGTTTACACAGCGCCAACTGACCTTCACAAGGCTATCGTTGCCCTTCGTGAGTCAGGTGTCGAAGAATTCCAAGTGACTGAATTGGAAATGATTCCTCAGTCAGAAGTGGAATTGTCAGGCGATGACCTTGAAACCTTTGAAAAACTTTACAGCGTTCTTGAAGACGACGAAGACGTACAAAAGATCTACACAAACGTAGATGGATTCTAATTTAACCTATAGAACATGATCCTAAGTGAAAAAATCACTTGGGATTTTTTGAATCAAGAAAATAGTTCTCTAGGAAACTTTTTATTGACATCTCTTTTCAAAGTGGTAAAATAGTTCTCATGAAAACTTATTTAGTTCCTAGGAGAACTAAATGCAATGGTTAGAAAGGAGTTAGTATGGATAAACCGATGTTAGTCTTTAAGCGTTTTGGTCATCAGATTCACCTCATGGTGCAAAAGGAAGCCAAACGTTGTGGTATTGAATTTATGGGTGGGCCTCAAGGTCAGGTTGTGCGTTTTTTGGATAATCGTGAGAAAAACCAAGACTTGGTCTTGATTAAAGATATCGAGCAGGAACTCAATATTACCAAGTCTGTTGCTAGTAATTTGGTCAAGCGTATGGTACAAAATGGTTTGGTGGAATTGGAGGCGAGTCCTAGCGATAAGCGGGCTAAGTTTGTTCGTCTGACAGACAAATCGCGTTCTCAAATGAAGCAGGTTAAGGCTTTTTTTGAACGCATAGACAAGCAGTTGATGGAAGGCATTGATGAAGATGAATTACTGATTTTTGAGAAAGTCCTTGCTCAACTACAGGAAAATATCAAGGGAATAGGAGGAGAGAATGAAGAAATTAGCCAAACGAATTAGTAGAAAAGAATGGGGGATGATTTTACTAGCCATTCTCTTTACCTGCTTTTCAGTCTACCTAGAGTTGGAAGTTCCGACCTATATCTCGAAAATTACGGATTTGCTGGGAAGTCAAGGAACCAACTTGGATGAGTTATGGCAACCAGCAGGTATGATGGTCGGAATGTCTTTTTTTGCCTTCTTATCCGCAGTCGCAGTTGGATTTTTTGCATCCCGAGTGGCGGCTTCTTATACTAGTAGGCTGAGAAGTGATATTTTTAACCGAGTTTTGGATTACTCGCAGACAGAGATTAAGAGATTCTCTATTCCCAGTCTTTTAACTCGTACTACCAATGACATTACTCAAGTTCAGATGTTGATTACCATGGGCTTGCAAGTAGTTACGCGTGGTCCGATTATGGCTATCTGGGCTATCGGGAAGATTTTAGGTCATTCAGAATACTGGCTCTGGGCCGTACTTGTGGCAGTGATTGTCAACGTTCTGATGACGACTGTTTTGATGACGCTAGCCTTTCCAAAACAGTCCTTGATTCAGGGGCTGACTGATAAACTGAACAGTATCACTCGTGAGAGTTTAACAGGTATTCGTGTCGTTCGCGCCTACAATGCTGAAGAATACCAAAATGAAAAATTTGCAGCAGCAAATGATGAATTGACACGCTTGAATTTGTTTGTCAACCGTCTTATGGCTATTTTGAACCCTATCATGATGGGAATTTCAAGTGGTTTGAGTGTGGCGATTTACTGGATTGGGGCCTATGTGATTAACGACGCTGCTCCGATAGCACGTCTGCCTCTCTTTAGTGATATGATTGTTTTCATGTCTTATGCCATGCAGGTTGTCATGGGCTTCCTTCTCATGGGAGCACTCTTCATCGTTCTTCCCCGAACCATGGTCTCTGCTAAGCGGATTAATCAAGTTTTAGATTTGCATTCTTCTATCCAAAACCCTGCTCAAGTGCAGCTGGCTGATGAAAACCTCAAAGGTCAGGTCGAATTTAAGGATGTGACCTTCCGATATGCGGCAAATTCGGAGGCGGTTATTGAGAATGTTAGCTTTAAAGCAGAAACTGGTCAAACAGTGGCCTTCATTGGGTCAACGGGTTCAGGTAAATCAACTCTGGTCAATCTGATTCCACGTTTCTATGACGTATCAGCAGGAGAAATTCTGGTGGACGGTGTCAATGTTCAAGACTATGCTCTAGAAGATTTGCGCAACAAGGTTGGCTATATTCCACAAAAAGCTGTTCTCTTTTCAGGTGATGTCAAAGACAATCTAGACTTTGGACAAAGTCAAGAAACACCACTTAGTGAGCAGGCTATGTGGCAGGCTTTGGAGTTGGCCCAGTCTAAGAACTTTATCGAAGACAAGGAAGCGGGCTTAGAGTCAGAAGTGGCCCAAGGAGGAACTAACTTCTCAGGTGGTCAAAGACAGCGTCTAGCAATTGCGCGTGCCTTGGCTCGGAAGCCAGAAATCCTCATCTTTGATGACTCCTTCTCAGCCTTGGACTACAAGACAGATCGTGTCCTACGCCAAGAGTTAGCAGAGAAAACAAAATCTATGACCAAACTTATCGTCGCACAGCGTATTTCAACAATTATGGATGCAGATTTGATTTTGGTCTTGGATCAAGGAAAAGTCGTGGGACAAGGCACCCACAAGGAACTTCTAGCTAATAACGAAGTTTACCAAGAAATTGCCTATTCACAACTATCGAAGGAGGAATTGGAACATGGAAAATAAGAAAATGTCTCTCTGGAAACAGAGTAAACCCTATCTTGCAGGCCTCCAGTTTGCCCTTCTAATCGCCTTTCTAGCAACAATCCTATCCAATATCATTACTGTTTATGGGCCAACCCGTATTAAGGAAATGACTAATATCATTGCCAGTGGTCTGGAAACAAGTGTGGATGTCGCGGCGGTTGCAGCTATTGGTGGTTTTTTGGCCGTCATTTATGTGATCGGACTTCTATCAAATTATTTGCAGGCCTTTCTGTTTACAACAGCTATTCAACGTTTTTCAGAGCGTTTGAGAAGAGCGATTGCAGAGAAAATCAATAGCCTACCATTGGGATATTTTGATGGGCACTCTCAGGGGGATACTTTGTCTCGTGTAACCAATGACGTTGACACTGCAGCACAGTCCCTGAATCAAAGTCTGGGAACAGTTCTTTCATCTAGTTTACTGGTCGTGGCAGTCTTGGTAACCATGTTTGGGATGAACTGGATTTTAGCCTTGGTGACGGTTGTTTCAACCCTTATTGGTTTTGTTTTCGTGTCCGTCTTTATGGGCAAATCACAGGGATTTTTTAAGAGTCAGCAACAGGATTTGGCAGCTGTCAATGGTTATGTGGAGGAAATGTACTCTGGCCATAATGTGGTGACCAGTTACAATGCTATCGAGAGCACGAAAGAAGAATTTGCGAAATTAAACCATCGTCTGTATGACAGTATCTGGAAATCTCAGTTTATTTCAGGGATTATGATGCCGATTATGATGTTTATTGGGAACTTTAGCTATGCCTTGGTGATTATCGTTGGTGCAGCCTTGGCCTTAAATGGACACATCAGTATTGGGATTATAGTTGCCTTTATGGCCTACGTTCGTATCTTTTCTCAGCCTCTTTCACAAATCGCCCAAGGGATTACTAGTTTGCAGCAGGCTAGTGCAGCCATGGGACGTGTCTTCGAATTCCTAGCTGAAGAGGAAATGGAAGATGAATCCCATAAAGCAAGACAATTGAGCGATATGAAAGGTCAAGTGGTCTTTGATCGAGTTTCCTTTGGTTACACACCAGAGCGAACTATTATCCATGACTTTTCTGCGACAGCTCATGCAGGTCAAAAGGTTGCGATTGTTGGCCCGACTGGGGCTGGTAAGACAACTATTGTCAATCTTTTGATGAAGTTCTATGAGATTGATAAGGGAAGTATCCGTATCGATGGTGTGGATACCAAGGATATGAAGCGTTCGGAAGTACACGATGCCTTTTCAATGGTCTTGCAGGATACTTGGCTCTTTGAAGGTACTATCCGAGACAATCTCATCTATAACCAAAAGGGGATTAGTGATGAGCGCGTGATTGAAGCCAGCAAGGCTGTAGGGATTCACCACTTTATCATGACCCTACCAGATGGTTACGATACCGTCTTGGATGATACAGTGACCTTGTCTGTCGGACAAAAACAACTCTTGACCATTGCTCGTGCTTTGCTGAAAGATGCACCACTCCTAATCCTAGATGAGGCGACTTCTTCTGTTGATACTCGTACAGAGGAATTGATTCAGAAAGCCATGGATCGTTTGATGGAGGGAAGAACTTCCTTTGTCATCGCTCACCGCTTGTCTACCGTCCGAAATGCTGATTTGATTCTTGTTATGAAGAATGGTAATATCATCGAGCAAGGAAATCATGATGAGCTGATGGCGCAAGCTGGTTTCTACGCTGACCTCTACAACAGTCAATTTACAGAAGACGAAGCAGAAGAATAAACCCAAAGAAGGCTTGACGGCCTTCTTTTTCTGCACTATACTAGAAGACAAGTGCTTCCCTATAAGTAAAATTTGAGTAAGTGATGAGAAAATATATGAAAAATTATCAAGAATGGTATGACCACATTGCTGGTAACATTGAAAATAGGCCCTTTCTTCTGAGCTTGTTAAGAACTTTCAATCGGTTCATGACGGCAGTTATGCCTATGATTTATCTAACCTTGTTAGCAACTACCTATCTCCAACAAGGACTTGGGAAACAGGTCGGAATCTATTTGTTTATCCCTGCATCAGGTTTTGTGATTTTATCCTTTCTTCGTAAGAAAATCAATGCCCCTAGGCCTTATGAGGAATGGGATATTAAACCTTTGCTTGACAGAGATAGCCCTGGTCAGTCTATGCCCAGTCGTCATGTCTTTTCAGCAACCATTATCTCCATGGCTTGCTTGCATGCTAGTTTATCTGTAGGGGTTATCTTATTGGTCTTGTCAGCTTTCCTCGGTCTAGCGAGAGTCTCAGGTGGCGTGCATTATCTCAAGGATGTAGTGGTTGGTTATATTTTTGGTCTTGTGTGGGGTGTGATTTTCTTTCTATTTTGACCTGCAAGTTAAGGTGGCCCTACAACCACTTACGGGGTTAAAGTAACCACTTGCTTTTTTGCTCTTGTTTTCTTATTTTGGCTTTGATATAGTAGAGTCAGAAAGGATATGGAATGAAGTTACGAATCGAAATTGACAGCAATTTAGAGGAAACTGAAATTGTCATCAAGGCAGCGGCTTTGACAGATGAGATTGCGGATTTACAGCGCCTCTTGCAAGAATCCAAGTCTCCTAGGTTGATTTTTTACAAGGGGACGGGTGAATATTATCTGGACTTGTCGGAAATTCTTTTCTTTGAAACAGAGGGGAACAAGATTTACGCCCATACCCAGAAAGATGCCTACGAGGTTCGACTTAAACTCTATGAGTTAGAGTCTATCCTGCCCCGTTATTTCAGTCGAGTATCCAAGTCGACCATTGCTAATATTCGGCAAGTTTACTCGGTGGACAAGTCCTTTTCAGGAACGGGCACCATTTCCTTTTATCAGACCCACAAGGAGGTTCATGTCTCACGACATTACCAATCCCTCCTAAAAGAAAATCTAAGAAACATGAGGTAAGAACATGAAAAAGAAAGCATTTGGTATTGTGTTGCTAGTATTGGCAGCTTTAATATTATTACAAGGAAATTTTGGAATCCCTTCATTCGGTGGGCAAATTTGGCCCTTGCTTGGTATTGCATTTTTTGCCTATCAATCAGTTGGAGCTTTGTTGCGTCGTCACTTAACTTCAGCCTCTTTTACAGCTCTAGTAGCCTTAATGATTGCTAACCACTTTTATGGCATTTTACCAATTCCCAATCAGTCATTGTTCTGGGCAAGTATTTTAATCGTAATGGGTGTCAGCGCACTCACTCATTCTAACAGAACTTGGAATGGGAAAAAATGGTGGTATGATGGTAAAAAGACCATTCTTACAGATAAGGAAGTTGCTTTTGGGACTGGGACTTTCTACAAGCAAAATCAAGAATTGGTAGACGACCAAGTAGAAGTTGGTTTTGGAAATGCCAAGATATATTATGACAATGCAGAGATTTTAGGAGATAGCGCAACTCTGAAAGTGGAAGTCGGTTTTGGGAATGCAGTTATCTATGTTCCTAAACATTGGGGAGTTGATTTAAAGGTAGAAACTTTCTGTGGCGTAGCCAAGGCAGATACTCCTCTAGCGCCAACCAGCAAAACTTTGATTATACGTGGAGATGTGGCCTTTGGGAAGTTGGGAATTGTCTACGTTAAATAAAAAAATCTTCCAATTCCCTTGCAAAAATGAAGAAAGTGTGATAACATAGTACAGTATGTGGTGCTAGCACATCCGCTATATTAGATCTAATAGGAGGAAAACACAAATGGCTAAAGTATGTTACTTTACAGGTCGTAAGACTGTATCAGGAAACAACCGTTCACACGCGATGAACCAAACAAAACGTGCCGTAAAACCAAACCTTCAAAAAGTTACTGTTCTTATCGATGGTAAACCTAAAAAAGTTTGGGCTTCAGCTCGTGCTTTGAAATCAGGTAAAGTTGAACGCGTTTAATAATAAAAGTAAGGAGACCTTAGGGTCTTTTTTCTTTTACTGTAGATATAAAATCATTTGAAAAATAGAGTAAATATCCGCTGATACAGTATTCTGCTTTTACACTTGGGCTGAAATATGATAAAATAGAGTATCAACTAGTTGAGGTAAAAAGGATGACTGTAAAAATTAATACAAAAGATGGTCAAATCGAACTAACAGATGAAGTGATTGCAACCGTCGTAGGTGGAGCAGCAACTGAAATTTTTGGTGTGGTCGGTATGGCTAGTAAAAATGCCCTCAAAGATAATTTCCAAGCCCTTCTAGGTAAGGAAAATTATTCTAAAGGTGTCGTCGTAAAGGCGGCCGAAGATGGCAGTATTGCAGTTGATGTATATACCGTGTTGAGCTACGGAACAAAGATTAGCGAAGTGTCAAAAAACATTCAAGAGCGTGTTCGTTTTAGTTTGGAAAACCAACTTGGAATTACTGCTCAGACTGTAAATGTCTACATTCAAAATATCAAAGTTGTAGGAGAATAACCGTGTCAAAAATTACTACTAGCTTATTTCAAGAAATGGTGCAGGCTGCATCAACTCGCTTGAATAAGCAAGCTGAATATGTCAATTCATTAAACGTCTTTCCAGTTCCAGATGGAGATACTGGAACAAACATGGGAATGACCATTGAAAATGGAGCTAAAGAAGTTGCAGACAAGCCAGCTTCTACAGTTGGCGAGGTAGCGAGCATTCTTGCCAAAGGTCTTTTGATGGGTGCGCGTGGAAACTCAGGCGTTATTACGTCTCAGCTTTTCCGTGGATTTTCACAAGCTATCAAGGATAAAGACGAGTTAACAGGTCAAGACTTGGCCCTTGCCTTCCAATCAGGTGTAGAAGTTGCCTATAAGGCAGTGATGAAACCAGTTGAAGGAACGATTTTGACAGTTTCTCGTGGGGCTGCTATCGGTGCTAAGAAAAAAGCTGAGCAGACAGATGACGCTGTTGAAGTCATGCGTGCAGCCTTAGAAGGTGCTAAAACCGCTCTAGCTAAAACGCCAGATATGCTTCCAGTCTTGAAGGAAGTTGGCGTTGTGGATTCAGGTGGTCAAGGACTGGTCTTTATCTACGAAGGTTTCCTTTCAGCCCTTACTGGCGAATATATCGCATCTGAGGACTTTGTAGCGACTCCGGCCAACATGAGTGAAATGATCAATGCAGAACACCACAAGTCTGTAGCTGGTCATGTAGCGACTGAGGACATTACCTTTGGTTATTGTACTGAAATCATGGTAGCTCTTAAGCAAGGTCCAACCTATGCCAAAGATTTTGACTACGACGAATTCCGTAACTACTTGAATGAGCTTGGAGACTCTCTCCTCGTTGTTAACGATGATGAAATTGTTAAAGTCCATGTCCATACAGAAGATCCAGGACTTGTTATGCAAGAAGGTCTCAAATATGGTAGCTTGGTCAAGGTAAAAGTTGACAATATGCGTAACCAACACGAAGCACAGGTTGAGAAAGAAGTTGCTCAAGTTAGCAAACCAGCTGAAGAAAAAGAATATGCTTTGATTGCTGTGGTGGCTGGTAAAGGTCTAGCAGATATCTTCCGTTCTCAAGGTGTGGATTATGTTATTGAAGGCGGTCAAACTATGAACCCTTCAACTGAAGACTTTATCAAGGCTGTTGAACAGGTCAACGCTCGTAACATTATCTTCCTGCCAAATAACAAGAATATCTTCATGGCAGCTCAATCTGCAGCAGAAGTTTTGGAGCAACCAGCAGTAGTGGTAGAAGCTCGTACTCTTCCTCAAGGTTTGACAAGTCTTCTTGCCTTTGATCCAAGCAAGTCCATCGAAGAAAACCAAGAGCGTATGACAGCTGCTCTTAGCGATGTCGTTAGCGGAAGCGTTACAACAGCTGTTCGTGATACAACCATTGATGGCTTAGAAATCCATGAAAACGATAATCTTGGTATGGTGGATGGAAAAATCCTCGTGTCAAACCCTGACATGCACCAAACCTTGACAGAAACATTGAAACATATGTTGGATGAAGATAGTGAAATCGTAACCTTCTATGTTGGTGAAGATGGAAGCGAAGAACTTGCTAATGAAATTGCTCAAGAAATCGCAGAAGAATTCGAAGACGTTGAAGTCGAGATTCACCAAGGTCAACAACCTGTTTACCCATACCTATTTAGTGTAGAATAAGATTAATGAAGGACTGAGAAATCAGTTCTTTTTTCTTTTTTAGTAAATGAAATCGGTATCTTTTTTATAAAAACAAAAATAACATTCATAAATAAACTTTAAAATAGAAAATTCAGAAAATTTCTTCTTTTCTCTTGAAAAATTTTGAAAAAATGGTATGATAGTAACAAGTTATTTTTAAGAGAAGAGAAAGGGGAACAATGGAGAAAATCAGTTTAGAATCTCCTAAGACGGGGTCGGATCTAGTTTTGGAAACACTTCGTGATTTAGGAATTGATACCATCTTTGGTTATCCTGGTGGTGCGGTCTTGCCTTTGTATGATGCGATATATAATTTTAAAGGCATTCGCCACATTCTAGGACGCCATGAGCAAGGTTGTTTGCATGAAGCTGAAGGTTATGCCAAATCAACTGGAAAGTTGGGTGTTGCCGTCGTCACTAGCGGACCGGGAGCAACAAATGCTATTACAGGGATTGCGGATGCCATGAGCGACAGTGTTCCCCTTTTGGTCTTTACAGGTCAGGTGGCGCGAGCAGGGATTGGGAAGGATGCCTTCCAGGAGGCAGACATTGTGGGAATTACCATGCCAATCACTAAGTACAATTACCAAGTTCGGGAGACAGCTGATATCCCTCGAATCATTACGGAAGCTGTCCATATCGCAACTACAGGTCGACCAGGGCCAGTTGTTATTGACCTACCTAAAGACGTATCTGCTTTAGAAACCGACTTCATCTATTCACCAGAAGTGAACCTACCAAGCTATCAACCGACTCTTGAGCCGAATGATATGCAAATCAAGAAAATTTTGAAGCAATTGTCCAAGGCTAAAAAACCAGTCTTGTTAGCTGGTGGGGGGATTAGTTATGCTGAAGCAGCTGCAGAATTAAATGAATTTGCAGAACGCTATCAAATCCCGGTGGTAACCAGTCTTTTGGGACAAGGAACGATTGCAACGAGTCATCCACTCTTCCTTGGAATGGGAGGCATGCACGGGTCATTTGCAGCTAATATTGCCATGACGGAAGCGGACTTTATGATTAGTATTGGTTGTCGTTTCGATGACCGCTTGACGGGGAATCCTAAGACCTTCGCTAAGAATGCTAAGGTTGCTCATATTGATATTGACCCAGCCGAGATTGGCAAGATTATCAGTGCAGATATTCCTGTAGTTGGAGATGCTAAGAAAGCTTTGCAAATGTTGCTGGCTGAACCGACAGTTCATAACAATACTGAGAAATGGATTGAGAAAGTCACTAAAGACAAGAACCGCGTTCGTTCTTACGATAAGAAAGAGCGTGTAGTTCAACCGCAAGCTGTTATTGAACGAATTGGTGAATTAACTAACGGAGATGCTATTGTGGTAACAGACGTTGGTCAACACCAAATGTGGACAGCTCAGTATTATCCCTACCAAAATGAACGTCAGTTAGTGACTTCAGGTGGTTTGGGAACGATGGGATTTGGAATTCCAGCAGCAATCGGAGCTAAAATTGCTAATCCAGATAAGGAAGTAGTCTTGTTTGTTGGGGATGGCGGTTTCCAAATGACTAACCAGGAATTGGCTATTTTGAACATTTACAAGGTGCCAATCAAGGTGGTTATGCTGAACAACCACTCGCTTGGAATGGTTCGCCAGTGGCAGGAATCCTTCTATGAAGGTAGAACATCTGAGTCGGTCTTTGATACTCTTCCTGATTTTCAATTGATGGCACAAGCTTATGGAATTAAAAACTATAAGTTTGACAATCCTGAGACCTTGGCCCAAGACCTTGAAGTCATCACTGAGGATGTTCCTATGCTAATCGAGGTAGATATTTCTCGTAAGGAACAGGTGTTACCAATGGTACCAGCTGGTAAGAGTAATCATGAGATGTTGGGGGTGAAGTTCCATGCGTAGAATGTTAACAGCAAAACTACAGAATCGATCAGGAGTCCTCAATCGCTTTACAGGTGTCCTATCTCGTCGTCAGGTTAATATCGAAAGCATCTCTGTTGGAGCAACAGAAGATCCGAATGTATCTCGTATCACCGTTATTATTGATGTAGCTTCACATGATGAGGTGGAGCAAATTATCAAACAGCTCAATCGTCAAATTGATGTGATTCGCATTCGAGATATTACAGACAAGCCTCATTTGGAGCGCGAGGTAATTTTGGTTAAGATGTCAGCGCCAGCTGAGAAGCGAGCTGAGATTCTAGCGATTATTCAACCTTTCCGTGCAACAGTTGTAGACGTAGCACCAAGCTCGATTACCATTCAGATGACAGGAAATGCTGAAAAGAGTGAAGCTCTGTTGCGAGTCATTCGACCATACGGTATTCGCAATATTGCTCGAACTGGTGCAACTGGATTTACCCGCGATTAATACTCTTCGAAAATCTCTTCAAATCACGTCAGCTTTGCCTTGCCGTACTCAAGTACAGCCTGCGGCTAGCTTCCTAATTTGCTCTTTGATTTTCATTGAGTATAAAAATATTTTAAATTTGTTAAACCAGCCTAAAAGGCAATAAATAATAGAAAAGAGAGAAAAACTATGGCAGTTCAAATGGAATATGAAAAAGATGTTAAAGTAGCAGCACTTGACGGTAAAAAAATCGCCGTTATCGGTTATGGTTCACAAGGACATGCGCATGCTCAAAACTTGCGTGACTCAGGTCGTGATGTCATCATCGGTGTACGTCCAGGTAAATCTTTTGACAAAGCAAAAGAAGATGGATTTGACACTTACACAGTAGCAGAAGCAACTAAATTGGCTGACGTTATCATGATTTTGGCACCAGACGAAATCCAACAAGAATTGTACGAAGCAGAAATCGCTCCAAACTTGGAAGCTGGAAACGCAGTTGGATTTGCTCATGGTTTCAACATTCACTTTGAATTTATCAAAGTTCCTGCAGATGTAGATGTCTTCATGTGTGCTCCTAAAGGACCAGGACACTTGGTACGCCGTACTTACGAAGAAGGATTTGGTGTTCCAGCTCTTTACGCAGTTTACCAAGATGCAACAGGAAATGCTAAAAACATTGCTATGGACTGGTGTAAAGGTGTTGGAGCTGCACGTGTAGGTCTTCTTGAAACAACATACAAAGAAGAAACTGAAGAAGATTTGTTTGGTGAACAAGCTGTACTTTGTGGTGGTTTGACTGCCCTTATCGAAGCAGGTTTTGAAGTCTTGACAGAAGCAGGATACGCTCCAGAATTGGCTTACTTTGAAGTTCTTCACGAAATGAAATTGATCGTTGACTTGATCTACGAAGGTGGATTCAAGAAAATGCGTCAATCTATTTCAAACACTGCTGAATACGGTGACTATGTATCAGGCCCACGTGTGATTACTGAGCAAGTTAAAGAAAACATGAAAGCTGTCTTGGCAGACATCCAAAATGGTAAATTTGCAAATGACTTTGTAAATGACTATAAAGCTGGACGTCCAAAATTGACTGCTTACCGTGAACAAGCAGCTAACCTTGAAATTGAAAAAGTTGGTGCAGAATTGCGTAAAGCAATGCCATTCGTTGGTAAAAACGACGATGATGCATTCAAAATCTATAACTAATTGATAGAAATTAAGGTGAAGGCGAGTTGGGGGACTAACTCGCTTTTATAATCAATTCATCTCTTTTTAAAAGATGGATTACGATAAGTTTGAAATAGTCTAGGAGAAATTGATGTTAAGTTCAAAAGATATCATCAAGGCTCATAAAGTCTTGAACGGTGTGGTTGTGAATACCCCACTGGATTACGACCATTATTTATCGGAGAAGTATGGTGCTAAGATTTATTTGAAAAAGGAAAATGCCCAACGTGTTCGTTCTTTTAAAATTCGTGGTGCCTATTATGCTATTTCTCAGCTCAGCAAGGAAGAGCGTGAACGTGGAGTAGTCTGCGCTTCTGCGGGAAATCATGCGCAGGGTGTTGCCTATACTTGTAATGAAATGAAAATTCCTGCTACTATTTTCATGCCCATCACTACTCCGCAACAAAAGATTGGTCAGGTTCGCTTTTTTGGTGGGGACTTCGTGACTATTAAATTAGTTGGAGATACTTTTGATGCCTCAGCCAAAGCAGCTCAAGAATTTACAGTCTCTGAAAATCGTACCTTTATTGATCCTTTTGATGATGCCCATGTTCAGGCTGGTCAAGGGACCGTTGCTTATGAGATTTTAGAAGAAGCTCGAAAAGAATCGATTGATTTTGATGCTGTCTTAGTTCCTGTTGGAGGTGGCGGTCTCATTGCTGGGGTTTCTACCTATATCAAGGAAACAAGTCCAGAAATTGAAGTCATCGGAGTAGAGGCTAATGGGGCACGTTCCATGAAAGCTGCCTTTGAAGCTGGTGGACCTGTTAAACTCAAAGAAATTGACAAATTTGCGGATGGGATTGCTGTACAAAAGGTAGGTCAATTGACCTATGAAGCAACTCGTCAATATGTTCAAACCTTAGTAGGTGTCGATGAGGGATTGATTTCTGAAACCTTGATTGACCTTTACTCTAAGCAAGGGATTGTCGCAGAACCTGCTGGAGCGGCTAGTATCGCCTCTTTAGAGGTTTTAGCTGAATATATCAAGGGGAAAACCATTTGTTGTATCATTTCTGGAGGAAATAATGATATCAACCGTATGCCGGAAATGGAAGAGCGTGCCTTGATTTATGATGGGATCAAGCATTACTTTGTGGTTAATTTTCCACAGCGGCCGGGGGCTTTGCGTGAGTTTGTAAATGATATCTTGGGGCCAAATGATGATATCACACGTTTTGAGTATATCAAACGAGCTAGCAAGGGGACAGGCCCAGTATTGATTGGGATTGCCTTGGCAGATAAGCATGATTATGCAGGCTTGATTCGTCGAATGGAAGGTTTTGATCCATCTTATATTAACTTAAATGGTAATGAAACGCTCTATAATATGCTTGTCTGAGGACTAATAAAAAAATATCATATTATTTGCACAACTGATGTATAGGTGCTATAATGAGGGTGAAGAAAGGGGGCGATTCCTATGGACTTAGGAAATCGATTACGCTATTTCTATCACAAGTCATTATAGTACCTATTATTTTTTGATTCAGTTTATAGTAAGGGAGTAAAATTACTTGTTATATATAAGGCGTATTTTTAGAATCCACTATTTTATATATGTCTAATCTGAAATTTGGTTAAATATAATAGGAATTAGAAAAAATAATCAATACTAATGAGAAACCTTATACTGAGTTAACTGAGAAGAGTGATAAGATACTAAGAAGATAAAAACAGTGGAAAATGTTAGAAGATAGGATACTATTGTCTCCTAACGACTCATCTTTTTATAGGTTTGAAGAAATAAAAAGGAATATTGATAAAGTAAATAAATAGTACCAGTTGATCAAGTGAAAAGTGCTTATAAAGGCAGGAAGAATATCAAAGAAGGAGAAGAGAAATAATAGTTAGTAATAGTGTGGAGAGAAAGTCTTTCACTATTAGAAATATTGTTTTAAAGTTGGATAAATAGAATAAAGTTGAAGATAAAACCTGTCTAACCTATCCCGAACTGGCATTTGTAAATTATGAATATTTTTACAAACAAAAGAGTTAATAATACAATTATTTTAAAGGTATTTACTAATGGTTTATAGTAATTAAAAACCTATATATTATCGGCTTTAATAAGATAGTAACAGAAAAATAAATCATTAATTTTATTGAATATATGTTTTTTTATTGACAAAACACATAAAAACGTATACAATTAAATATCGTAAAGAAGAAAATAGGAGAAGGACATGGCTAAGTCAAACTTTGAAAAAGTAGAATCAGTTGTTGGCTGGGTTCGTGATAAGAAGATCACAGGCTACCGTATCTCTAAAGAAACGAATGCGCGTGAAATGTCTATCATTGCTCTAGCGCAGGGGCGTGCAAAAGTAAAAAATATTTCGTTTGAAACGGCTCTAGGTTTAATTGATTTCTATGATAAAAATCATGAAAAATTTGAAGATTAATCTTTGGATAATGGCGGATTCTTGAATAGGGTCTGCCTTTTCATTTTGATACTCAATGAAAATCAAAGAGCAAACTAGGAAGTTAGCTGTAGGTTGCTCAAAACACTGTTTTGAGGTTGCAGATAGAGCTGACGTGGTTTGAAGAGATTTTCGAAGAGTATAAGGACAGCAAAAAGACTGCACGGTTGATGCAGCCTTTTCTTTTTATTTGAGATAACGTTGAAGGAACTCTTTTGTACGGTCTTCTTTAGGATTGGTGAAGAGGTCTTCTGGTTTGCCTTCTTCAGCAATCACACCCTTATCCATAAAGATAACACGGTGAGAGACATCACGGGCGAATTCCATTTCGTGGGTTACGACAATCATAGTCAAGCCTTCCTGAGCCAGATCTTGCATGATTTTGAGGACTTCTCCAACCATTTCTGGATCGAGAGCTGATGTTGGTTCATCAAAGAGAATGGCGTCCGGATTCATGGAGAGGGCACGAGCGATGGCCACACGTTGTTTTTGACCACCTGAGAGTTGTTTTGGTTTCGCTTGCCAGTAGCGTTCTCCCATGCCGACCTTTTCCAGGTTTTCTTTGGCAATCTTTTCAGCTTCTGTACGTTCGCGTTTAAGGACAGTTGTCTGAGCGACAATTGTGTTTTCAAGAACGTTGAGATTTTCAAAGAGGTTAAAGGATTGGAACACCATCCCCAACTTTTCACGGTATTGCGTGAGGTCATAGCCTTTTTCGAGGACGTTTTGTCCATGATAAAGGATTTGTCCATCAGTTGGCGTTTCAAGGAGGTTAATGGAGCGTAGGAAGGTTGATTTTCCGCTTCCAGAGCTTCCGATGATAGAGATTACCTCTCCCTTGTGGACAGTGAGTGAAATGTCTTTTAGCACTTCGTTTTGTCCATAGGATTTTTTGAGGTGTTTAATTTCAAGGATTGCTTGTGTCATTATTTCAAATCCTCCGTTTGCATTTGGTTAGCACCTGTAGTATAGGTATCCATGTCCATGCGGCGTTCGATGAAGCGTAGGATACGTGTTACGGTGAAGGTGAGGACAAAGTAAATCACGGCGATGATTGTAAATGTTTGGAAGTATTGATAGGTTTGAGTTGCCACGGTATTTCCTGAGAAATAAAGTTCAACAACAGAGATAACGTTCAATACAGATGTATCTTTGATATTGATGACAAATTCATTACCAGTTGCTGGTAGGATGTTACGGACAACCTGAGGTAGGACAATCTTACGCATGGTTTGGTTATGAGTCATACCAAGAGCAGTCGCAGCTTCAAATTGTCCCTTGTCAACTGCTAGGATACCACCACGAACGATTTCAGTCATGTAGGCACCAGTGTTGATCGAAACGATGAAGATAGCAGCAAGTGTGCGGTCAAGGTTAATACCGAAAGCTTGGGCAGTTCCATAGTAGATAACCATCGATTGAACGATCATTGGGGTACCACGGAAAATTTCAATGTAGACATTGAGAATCCAGCCGACTAGTTTTTGTAAGCCATAAATGGCCTTATTCTCAGATAGAGGAGCAGTACGGAAGACACCAATGGCAAGTCCAATAATGAGACCTGTGATGGTTCCGACGATAGAGATTAAAAGAGTGACACCAGCACCACGCAAGAGTTGTTGCCAGTTTTCAGAAAGAATTTTAGCGACTTGACTAAAGAAACTACTGCTAGTCTCTTCAGTTGTTGTAGCTTCGGCAGGTTGTTCCTTGATCATACGATCCATCAAGGCAACTTGATCGTCTTTTGAAATGGTTTCAATGCTGGCATTGATTTGGCTAATACGGTTGTCATCTTTACGAAGTCCGATGGCGATAGCTGTATCTTCTTCTCCAGTTTTGAAACCTGGTTCTACTTGAACCATCTTGAACTTAGAGTTAGCAGCTTCGGCAGTCAGAGCTTCTGGACGTTCAGAAACATAGGCATCGATGACACCAGCCTCAAGAGCTTGGCGCATTTGAGCGAAGTCTCCCATGGCAGTTTCTTTTTTAGCACCTGGGATTTGACCAATCAAGTCATAAAGATAGACACCTTGTTGAGAAGTAATTTTTGCACCGTTAAAGTCATCCAAAGATTTTGCGTTTGCATAAGTAGAATCTTTTTTGACAAGCAAAACTGGTTCGCTAGTGTAGTAACTGCTTGAAAATGCAATTTCTTGTTTGCGTTCGGCAGTAGGACTCATACCTGCGATAATCATGTCAATCTTACCAGAAGTAAGGGCAGGAACTAGACCTTCCCACTTTGTTTTAACAACCAAAGGTTCTTTACCTAAGTCCTTAGCGATTTTCTTGGCGATTTGAACATCGTATCCGTTAGCATACTGGTTAGTCCCATCGATTTTGACAGCCCCATTGCTATCATCATCCTGAGTCCAGTTAAAGGGAGCATATGCTGCTTCCATCCCGATGCGTAAATATTCATCGGCTTGGGCAACATTGACAAGTCCCAGCATCAGCAAGAGACTTGTGAAAATAGATAAGTATATTTTTCTCATGATTTCTCCTATTTCTAATCTATTAAAAAATAACTGTCTCCTATTTTATCGAAAAAAACTCTATTTTTCAATACAGGTAAGCCCTTACTTGAGAAAAAATGATATAATGATAGCAAAGATAAAAAGGGGGCTTAGTTGATGAAAAAAACTTTTTTCTTACTGGTTTTAGGCTTGTTTTGCCTTCTGCCACTCTCTGTTTTTGCCATTGATTTCAAGATAAACTCTTATCAAGGAGATTTGTATATTCATGCAGACAATACGGCAGAATTTAGACAGAAGATAGTTTACCAGTTTGAGGAGGACTTTAAGGGTCAAATTGTGGGACTTGGACGTGCTGGCAAGATGCCTAGCGGATTTGACATTGATCCTCATCCAAAGGTTCAGGCCTCGAAAAATGGTGCTGAACTAGCAGACGTTACTAGCGAAGTGATAGAAGGAACAGATGGTTATACTGTTAAAGTTTATAATCCAGGTCAAGAAGGCGACACAGTTGAAGTTGACCTCGTTTGGAACTTAAAGAATTTGCTTTTCCTTTATGATGATATCGCTGAATTAAATTGGCAACCTCTGACAGATAGTTCAGGGGCTATTGGGAAGTTTGAATTTCATGTAAGGGGAGACAAGGGGGCTGAAAAACTCTTTTTCCATACAGGGAAACTTTTTAGAGAGGGAACGGTTGAAAAGAGTAACCTTGATTATACTATCCGTTTAGACAATCTTCCGCCTAAGCGTGGAGTTGAATTGCATGCCTATTGGCCTCGGACCGATTTTGCTAGCGCTAGGGATCAGGGATTGAAAGGGAATCGTTTAGAGGAGTTTAATAAGATAGAAGACTCGATTGTTAGAGAAAAAGATCAGAGTAAACAACTCGTTACTTGGGTGTTTCCTTCGCTACTTTCTATCTCCTTGTTATTGAGTATTTGCTTCTATTTCATCTATAGAAGAAAGACCACTCCTTCCGTCAAATATGCCAAAAATCATCGTATCTATGAACCACCAATGGAATTAGAGCCTATGGTTTTATCAGAAGCAGTCTACTCGACCTCCTTGGAAGAAGTGAGTCCTCTAACAAAAGGAGCAGGTAAATTTACCTTTGACCAACTTATTCAAGCTACCTTGCTAGATGTGATAGACCGTGGGAATGTTTCTATCATTTCAGAAGGAGATGCAGTTGGTTTGAAGCTAGTAAAAGAAGATGGTTTGTCAAGTTTTGAGCAAGACTGTCTAAATCTGGCTTTTTCAGGCAAAAAAGAAGAAACTCTTTCCAATTTGTTTGCGGATTACAAGGTATCTGATAGTCTTTATCGTAGAGCAAAAGTTTCTGATGAAAAACGGATTCAAGCAAAGGGGCGTCAGCTCAAATCTTCTTTTGAAGAAGTATTGAAAGAGATGCAAGAAGGAGTGAGAAATAGAGTTACCTTCTGGGGGCTTCCGGATTACTACCGTCCTTTAACTGGTGGGGAAAAGGCCTTGCAAGTGGGTATGGGGGTCTTGACTATCTTGCCCCTATTTATCGGATTTGGTTTGTTCTTGTACAGTTTGGATGTTTATGGCTATCTTTACCTCCTCTTGCCAATACTTGGTTTTCTAGGTTTGGTTTTGGCTGTTTTCTATTATTGGAAGCTTCGATTAGATAATCGTGATGGTGTCCTAAATGAAGCAGGAGCAGAAGTATACTATCTCTGGACCAGTTTTGAAAATATGTTGCGTGAGATTGCAAGATTGGATCAGGCTGAATTGGAAAGTATTGTGGTCTGGAATCGCCTCTTGGTCTATGCGACCTTATTTGGCTATGCGGACAAGGTCAGCCATTTGATGAAGGTTCATCAGATTCAAGTGGAAAACCCAGATATCAACCTCTATGTAGCTTATGGCTGGCACAGTATGTTTTATCATTCAAGCGCGCAAATGAGCCATTATGCAAATGTCGCAAATACAGCAAGTACCTACTCTGTATCTTCTGGAAGTGGAAGTTCTGGCGGTGGCTTCTCTGGAGGCGGAGGCGGTGGCAGTATCGGCGCCTTTTAAAGAGAACTGCCATAGACTGAAAAAATATGCTATAATGGAAGATAGAAAAAGGAGTAATCTATGTATCTTATTGAAATTTTAAAATCTATCTTCTTCGGGATTGTTGAAGGAATTACGGAATGGTTGCCGATTTCCAGTACAGGTCACTTGATTTTAGCAGAGGAATTTATCCAATACCAAAATCAGAATGAAGCTTTTATGTCCATGTTTAATGTTGTGATTCAGCTTGGCGCTATTTTAGCGGTTATGGTCATTTACTTTAATAAGCTCAATCCTTTTAAATCGACTAAGGACAAGCAGGAAGTTCGTAAGACTTGGAGATTGTGGTTGAAGGTCTTGGTTGCCACTTTGCCTTTACTTGCCGTCTTTAAATTTGATGATTGGTTTGATACCCACTTCCATAACATGGTTTCAGTTGCTCTCATGTTGATTATCTATGGGATTGCCTTTATCTATTTGGAAAAGCGCAATAAAGCGCGTGCTATCGAGCCAAGTGTAACAGAGTTGGACAAGCTTCCTTATACGACAGCCTTCTATATCGGTCTTTTCCAAGTTCTTGCCCTTTTACCGGGAACCAGTCGTTCTGGGGCAACGATTGTCGGTGGTTTGTTGAATGGAACTAGTCGTTCTGTTGTAACGGAATTTACCTTCTATCTTGGAATTCCAGTTATGTTTGGAGCTAGTGCCTTAAAGATTTTCAAATTTATAAAAGCAGGACAACTCTTGAGCTTTGGGCAATTGTTCTTGCTCTTGGTTGCGATGGGAGTAGCCTTTGCAGTCAGCATGGTCGCTATTCGTTTCTTGACAAGCTATGTAAAAAAACACGACTTTACCCTTTTTGGTAAATACCGTATCGTGCTTGGTAGTGTCTTACTACTTTACAGCTTTGTCCGTTTATTTGTATAAGAAAAACCTTGAAGGGGCAACTCTTCAAGGTTTTATACTCTTCGAAAATCTCTTCAAACTGCATCAGCTCTATCTGCAACCTCAAAACAGTGTTTTGAGCAGCCTGCGGCTAGCTTTCTAGTTTGCTCTTTGATTTTCATTGAGCTTTAAAATCCAGTTACGGTAATCCCCAGCAGGCGGACGCCTTTTTCTTTCTCGTCCAACTCTTCATAGAGTTGCAGGGCTATTTGGCTGATCTGACTAGCATCCTGCGTTTTTTGATCCAGACTTTTTCGTTTAGTCAGAGTTGAAAAGTCTTCGTAGCGGATTTTCAGAATGACAATTTTTCCAGCTTTTTCTTGTTGACTGAGATTGAGAGCGACTCTTTCTGATAGGAGAGTCAGCTCTTTTTTGATGTCTTCCTCGGCACGGAGAATTTTTCCATAGGTTTTCTCTTTCCCGATTGATTTACGGATACGATTGGATTTGACCGGGGAATTGTGAATACCACGAGCCTTTCGATAAAGGTCATAGCCCAGTCTGCCAAAACGGTCTATCAGGGTCACTTCAGGGACTTCAAGCAAATCAGCGCCGGTAAAAACACCCATTTGATGAAGTCTTTCCACCGTCTTTTTTCCTACTCCATGAAACTTGGAAATATCCATTTGTTTGAGGAAATCCTCAGCCTGGTCAGGTAAAATCACTGTCAGACCATGTGGCTTTTGATAATCGCTGGCCATTTTAGCTAAGAATTTGTTGTAGGAGACGCCTGCGGAAGCAGTCAGGTGTAGTTCCTGCCAGATATCCTCTTGAATGAGACGAGCAATTTTGACCGCTGACTTGATACCGAGTTTATTTTCTGTCACATCTAAATAGGCTTCGTCAATGCTCATGGGTTCAATCAAATCTGTATAACGCTTAAAGATAGCTCGAATCTGGAGGCCCACAGTCTTGTATTTCTCATAATTCCCTGAGATAAAGACGGCCTGGGGACAACGCTCATAGGCTTCTTTGGAACTCATGGCTGAATGGACACCAAAAGCTCGCGCCTCATAGCTACAAGTGGAAACGACACCACGCCCACCTGTTTGTCGAGGGTCGCTACCGATAATGACAGGTTTTCCTCTGAGTTTAGGATTATCTCTGATTTCGACCGCAGCAAAAAAGGCATCCATGTCAATATGGATGATTTTTCTTGACAAATCATTTAATAAAGGAAAAATCAACATGTCTGGTCCCCTTTTTACTGCTTATTTTCTTTTATTATACCCTTTTTTCTGAAAAAAAGAAAAAAGGCTTTAATTTTTTCAAAAATATAATACAGTTTGGGATAAAATATAGACTGTTTTAGAAAAGAAAGTGTAAAAATAGGGATTTATCACTTGTTGAAATCGGTTACTGTATGGTATACTTGTCTCATGAATGTAACAGATGGATGTTACTAGAAAGAAAAAAGAGGACATTAACATGGTTGTTAAGACAGTTGTTGAAGCACAAGATATTTTTGACAAAGCTTGGGAAGGCTTCAAAGGCGTAGATTGGAAAGAAAAAGCAAGTGTGTCACGCTTTGTACAAGCTAACTACACACCTTATGACGGAGACGAAAGCTTCCTTGCAGGACCAACAGAACGTTCACTTCACATCAAAAAAATTGTAGAAGAAACTAAGGCTCACTACGAAGAAACTCGTTTCCCAATGGACACTCGTCCAACTTCTATCGCTGATATCCCTGCAGGATTTATCGATAAAGAAAACGAAGTTATCTTTGGTATCCAAAATGACGAACTCTTCAAATTGAACTTCATGCCAAAAGGTGGTATCCGTATGGCTGAAACCACTTTGAAAGAAAATGGATACGAACCAGACCCAGCTGTTCACGAAATCTTCACTAAATACGTAACAACAGTTAACGACGGTATCTTCCGTGCTTACACTTCAAACATTCGTCGCGCTCGTCACGCTCACACTGTAACTGGTCTTCCAGATGCATACTCACGCGGACGTATCATCGGTGTTTACGCACGTCTTGCTCTTTACGGTGCAGACTACTTGATGCAAGAAAAAGTAAACGACTGGAATGCAATTGAAGAAATCGATGAAGAAACAATCCGTCTTCGTGAAGAAATCAACCTTCAATACCAAGCATTGCAACAAGTTGTTCGCTTGGGTGACCTTTACGGAGTTGATGTTCGCAAACCAGCGATGAACGTTAAAGAAGCAATCCAATGGGTTAATATCGCCTTCATGTCTGTCTGCCGTGTTATCAACGGTGCTGCTACATCTCTAGGTCGTGTACCAATCGTATTGGACATTTTTGCAGAACGTGACCTTGCTCGTGGTACATTTACTGAATCAGAAATCCAAGAATTTGTTGATGATTTCGTTATGAAACTTCGTACAGTTAAATTTGCTCGTACAAAAGCTTACGACCAATTGTACTCAGGTGACCCAACTTTCATCACAACTTCTATGGCTGGTATGGGTAACGACGGTCGTCACCGTGTTACTAAGATGGACTACCGTTTCTTGAACACTCTTGATAACATCGGTAACTCTCCAGAACCAAACTTGACAGTTCTTTGGACTGACAAATTGCCATACAACTTCCGTCGCTACTGTATGCACATGAGCCACAAACACTCTTCTATCCAATACGAAGGTGTTACAACAATGGCTAAAGACGGATATGGTGAAATGAGCTGTATCTCATGCTGTGTGTCTCCACTTGACCCAGAAAATGAAGAACAACGCCACAACATCCAGTACTTCGGTGCTCGTGTAAATGTATTGAAAGCCCTTCTTACTGGTTTGAACGGTGGTTACGACGATGTTCACAAAGACTACAAAGTATTTGACATCGAACCAATCCGTGACGAAGTTCTTGAATTTGAATCAGTTAAAGCTAACTTTGAAAAATCTCTTGACTGGTTGACTGACACTTACGTAGATGCTTTGAACATCATCCACTACATGACTGATAAGTACAACTACGAAGCTGTTCAAATGGCCTTCTTGCCAACTAAACAACGTGCCAACATGGGATTCGGTATCTGTGGATTTGCCAACACTGTTGATACATTGTCAGCTATCAAATACGCTACAGTTAAACCAATCCGTGATGAAAATGGCTACATCTACGATTACGAAACAATTGGTGAATACCCACGTTGGGGTGAAGATGACCCACGTTCAAACGAATTGGCAGAATGGTTGATCGAAGCTTACACAACTCGTCTACGTAGCCACAAACTTTACAAAGACGCTGAAGCTACAGTATCACTTTTGACTATCACATCTAACGTTGCTTACTCTAAACAAACTGGTAACTCACCAGTCCACAAAGGTGTATACCTCAACGAAGATGGTTCTGTGAACTTGTCTAAACTTGAATTCTTCTCACCAGGTGCTAACCCATCTAACAAAGCTAAAGGTGGATGGTTGCAAAACTTGAACTCACTTTCTAGCCTTGACTTTAGTTATGCAGCTGATGGTATCTCATTGACTACACAAGTATCACCTCGCGCTCTTGGTAAGACTCGTGACGAACAAGTTGATAACTTGGTAACAATCCTTGATGGTTACTTCGAAAACGGTGGACAACACGTTAACTTGAACGTTATGGACTTGAACGATGTTTACGAAAAGATCATGTCAGGTGAAGACGTTATCGTACGTATCTCTGGATACTGTGTAAACACTAAATACCTCACTCCAGAACAAAAAACTGAATTGACACAACGTGTCTTCCACGAAGTTCTTTCAATGGATGATGCCTTGGATGCGTTGAGCTAATCAAGTTCTTGAATAATGAAATAAGGAACCCTCGGTCAGTCGACTGAGGGTTGTTTTTTGGGATCTTAAATTCCTTGAGTCAGGTACTGAAATTTCTGACCGAGATTCAAAGATACTTGTTGAGTTGCGAAGGGTATTTGAAAATAAAAACACCACACTTTGTAAGACACAAGGTGTGGTTGTATTTTATCTCTTAGACCAAGTTCTCTTCATAAAGAGAAGTAGGATTGGGTAAATCTCTAATCGACCTGCAATCATTGCAAAGGAGAGAAGAATTTTTGAGATAGGACTAAAGATTGAGAAGCTAGAAGTGGTTCCTAGAATAGGTCCGATATTATTGAAACAGCTAAAGACAGCGCTGGTCACAACCAGAAAATCATTGCTATCTAGGCTGACAATAAAGATAAGGGATAGCAAAATCATAGAATAGATGACAAAGTACTTGAGAATCTTATGCTGGGTATCTTTGTCAATTACCGTTTTATTAACATGGAGGGTCAAAACACGGTGGGGTGATAGAATTGACAAAATCTGATTTTTAGCAATTTTTGAAAGGATAAGGCCTCGAATAACCTTGAGTCCACCTGCGGTTGAACCAGCAGAACCACCGATTCCCATAAGGAAGAGAAGGATAAACTGGGAGAAGAGGGGCCAGTTGGTAATGTCTCCGTAACCAAAACCAGTCGTTGTAATGATATTGGAAACCTGGAAGAAGGCCATTTCAAAACTCTTTGAAAATCCTGGATAGAGATAGAGGGTATTGAGGCTAATCAAGCCTGTAGAAAGCAGTACAATGACCAAGTAAGCTCGAAGTTCTTCATCTCCAAAGAAGGCTTTGACGCGACGGAGCATGAGGTAGTAGTAGAGATTGAAATTTACCCCAAAAACCAAAACTCCGATACTAACTAGATAGGTAATCAGTGAGCTACCATAGTGGGCGATTCCATCGTTATAGACTGTAAAACCTCCTGTACCTGCTGTTCCCATGGCAATGACAAAACTATCAAATAGGGGCATGCCAGCCAGATAATAGATGATGACAAAGAGGGAGAAGAGAGCTAGATAAAGGAGATAGAGAATCTGGGCAGTATTTTTGAGTTTGGATACAACCTTGCCAAAAACAGGGCCAGGAACCTCAGCTTTCATCACTTCTAGGTGGCTATTCTTGGCATTGTCCATAATAGCAAGTGCAAAAACAAGCACTCCCATCCCTCCAATCAAGTGGGTAAAACTTCGCCAGAAGAGGAGGGAACGACTGAGAACCGAAACGTCGTTCAGAATAGTTGCTCCAGTAGTTGTAAAGCCAGAACTGATTTCAAAAAAGGCATCGATAACGCTGGGAATTTGCTTAGCAAAAACAAAGGGGAGACCGCCAAAGAAGGACCAAAGGATCCAACAGAGGGCAACAATCAAGACTCCCTCCTTGGCATAAATCCGTTGATTTTTGGGCTTTTGTAAAATTCCTGAACCGCCTAGTAATATGAGAATCCCTATTGTTGAAAAGAGGGCCGTAAAGACTTGGCTCGATTCACGGTAATAGACAGCGACAGACACAGGAACCAAAAGAAGAACAGCTTCAATCAAAAGTAATTTTGAAAGGAGGTAACGAATCATACTTTTATTCATTTCTTACCTCGCGATCAAGTCATAAATCTTGGTGATGTTTGGCAACAAGGTTGTTACTAGGAGCTTGTCTCCAACTTCCAACATATCCTCCCCAGTAGGGAAAATAGTCTTGCCCTTTCGAATGATGGCTGCTATAAGAACCCCTTTTTTTAGTTTTAGTTGAGAAAGAGGTTTGGAAGTCATTTTATTAGCTTCCTTGATATGAAATTGCAGGGTTTCGATTTGGCCATTGGCTAGATGGTGCATGGCCTGAAGGTCTGAATACTGGGCATTAACCCGACCACGAATAAAGTGCATAATCGTATCTACAGCGATGCTTTTAGGTGTGATGATACTTGAAAAATCAGGCGCATTGATAATTTCGAGGAGACTGGTACGATTGACCTTGGTGATATTTTTTTGTACACCTACCCTGTCAAGGAACATAGAGGTAATCAGATTTTCCTCATCAACCCCTGTTAGAGTCGCAACGGCATCATAGTTTTGAGCACTTTCTTCCAGCAGGATATCTTTTGCGGTACCATCTCCTTGAACGATGTAGAGGTTTGGGAATTTCTCGCTAAAGAAGCTAGCGATTTCAGGATTGATTTCAATAACCTTGGTATCAATACGACTGTCTTTTAGGATACCTAGTAGATAATAGGCGATTCTACCAGCTCCAACAATAAGAAGGCTCTTCACGGCACGAGATTTAAAATAATTATGGAAGAGCATCATATCAACACGGTTACCAGTGACAAAGATTCTATCTTTATCCTGTATGGTCATGTCACCGCTTGGAATGATAATTTGATGATCCCTCTCTATAGCGCAGACAATAACATTGCCAAATTTTTTACGAAAATCAGAAATGGGCATTTGGCAAAGACCGCTGGAGGATTTAACAGTGAATTCCATCAAGCTGACCCTTCCACCAAAGAAACGTTCGACAGAGAGGGCGTTGGGGAAGTCAATGATATTGGCGATAGCGCGGGCAGCCAAGAGCTCAGGGTTAACGATAAGAGAAAAACCGAGAATATTCTTTTCCTTGAAATAAGAGTTAGAATATTCAGGGTTCCGCACCCGAACGATGGTCTCTTTAGCTCCCATTTTTTTGGCTAGAACGGCTGCAATCATGTTCACTTCATCGTATTCAGTCAGGGCGATAAAGATATCACAATCCTGGACACTTGCTTGTTCAAGAATGGTGAAATCAGCTCCGTTGCCAAGGATACCCATGATATCAAAGCGATTGACAATATGATTGAGGACAGCTTCATCTTGCTCAATCAGCAAAACATCATGCTTTTCTGCAACCAAGGAGCGACAGAGGGCAAAACCAACTTTTCCCCCTCCGACAAGGATAATTTTCATATTAAAACCTACTTTTTCATGATGTAACTATCATACCTTTTTTCAAGAAAAAATGCACCTACTAGCTAATAACCAGAGCTTTTAGTAGGAAATTTGCTATAAGGTAAAACTATACCCTAAGCAATTGAAATAGCTATTAGCACCTTTCTCTGAAATATGGTATGATAAAGGATATACAAGGAGATAAAATGAATAATAATTTACTGGTATTACAATCAGACTTTGGTCTGGTTGATGGTGCGGTATCGGCTATGATTGGAGTGGCTTTAGAAGAGTCTCCCACCTTAAAAATTCATCATTTGACGCACGATATCACGCCTTATAATATTTTTGAGGGGAGTTACCGTCTCTTTCAGACGGTGGATTACTGGCCTGAGGGAACGACATTTGTATCGGTGGTCGATCCAGGTGTCGGCTCGAAACGTAAGAGTGTGGTTGCCAAGACTGCAAAAAATCAATACATTGTCACGCCAGATAATGGGACGCTTTCTTTTATCAAGAAACACGTTGGCATTGTAGCTATTCGTGAGATTTCTGAAGTGGCCAATAGACGTCAAAATACAGAGCATTCTTATACCTTCCACGGTCGAGATGTCTATGCCTATACTGGTGCTAAATTAGCCAGTGGTCACATTAGTTTTGAGGAAGTGGGGCCAGAGCTCAGTGTGGATCAGATTGTGGAGCTTCCAGTCGTAGAGACAATCATAGAAGATCATCTGGTGAAGGGAGCTATTGATATTCTGGATGTGCGTTTTGGTTCGCTTTGGACCTCTATCACGCGAGAAGAATTTTACAAGCTGGAACCAGCATTCGGTGACCGTTTTGAAGTGACTATCTATCACGCTGATATGCTGGTCTATCAAAATCAGGTTGTTTATGGCAAATCATTTGCAGATGTGAGAATTGGGCAACCCATCCTTTACATCAACTCTCTCTATCGTTTAGGTCTGGCTATCAACCAAGGTTCCTTTGCCAAGGCCTATAATGTGGGTGTCGGTTCATCTTGGACCATTGAAATAAAGAAAATAGAATCATAAAATAGGAGAATATAGATGAAAAATCAATCAATTAAACAAGTTGTTGCTGTCGGAATTGGCGCTGCCCTCTTTGTCGTCATCGGGATGATCAACATTCCGACCCCTGTTCCAAATACAAGCATCCAGCTTCAGTATGCGGTACAAGCGCTACTTTCTATTATTTTTGGACCGATTATCGGTTTGCTTGTCGGGTTGATTGGTCATGCAATCAAGGACTCTATTGCTGGATATGGTCTGTGGTGGACTTGGATTATCGCTAGTGGGCTCTTTGGTCTAGTCGTCGGACTCTTTAGAAAATACATTCGAGTAACACAGGGTGTTTTTGAGTTGAAGGATATTGTCTTCTTTAACCTCATTCAGATTGTTGCAAATGCTCTTGTTTGGGGTGTCTTGGCACCACTTGGAGATGTTGTGATTTATCAAGAAGCAGCAGAAAAAGTATTTGCCCAAGGGATTGTTGCGGGAATTGCTAATGCTGTAACTGTAGCTATCGCAGGTACCCTTCTCTTGCTAGCTTATTCACGTACGCAGACTCGTTCAGGAAGTTTGAAAAAGGATTAATATAAGGGAAAAGGCTGGGAAACCAGTCTTTTTGCTGTTTATAGGCTAGTCGGGTAAGCAATTTAGGCTAGGAATCTTGTTGGCGCTAAGATTTTAAGAGAAGAGACTGCAAGAAGGGGTAGATTTATGATAAAATAGAAGTCTAAGAAGCGAATGAAGAGAGTAAGATGAAAGAAGCTATAATTGAGTGGAAGGATTTCTCTTTCCGGTATGAAACACAACAAGAACCGACCTTGCAAGGGGTGGACTTGACCATTTATAAGGGAGAGAAAGTCTTAATTGTTGGGCCATCTGGGTCAGGCAAGTCTACCTTGGGTCAGTGTTTGAATGGAATTATTCCCAATATTTACAAGGGTCAGATGTCTGGAGAATTTTTGATCAAGGGGCAAGCGGCCTTTGATATGAGTATCTATGATAAATCTCATCTGGTTAGCACGGTTTTGCAGGATACAGATGGGCAGTTTATCGGCTTATCTGTGGCAGAGGACTTGGCTTTTGCTCTAGAAAATGATGTAACAAGTCTAGAAGAGATGAAAAGCCGTGTTCATAAATGGGCTGAAAAGCTGGACCTTCTCCCTTTATTGGCTCAGCGGCCTCAGGATTTGTCAGGTGGACAAAAGCAGCGAGTCAGTCTGGCTGGTGTCTTGATTGATGAGAGTCCGATTCTTTTGTTTGATGAGCCACTCGCCAATCTGGATCCCAAGTCAGGTCAGGATATTATCGAATTGATTGACCAGATTCATAAGGAGGAGGGGACGACGACTCTTATTATCGAGCACCGTTTGGAGGATGTTCTGCATCGCCCTGTGGATCGGATTGTCTTGATAAACGATGGCCGTATCCTCTTTAATGGGAGCCCTGACCAGCTACTGGCGACTGATTTATTGACCCAAAATGGAATTCGAGAACCCCTTTATCTAACCACTCTCCGTCAATTGGGTGTGGATTTAGCCAAGGAAGAACAATTAGCAAATCTGGATAACTTGTCTATCTCAAAAGGCCAGATTCAGTTGCGGACGGAACTGGTAAAAGAAACCCCAGAATTGCAGTCACTCTTTAAATTAGAGGATGTGTCTTTTTCTTATGATGATAGACCGATTTTAAAATCTCTTCATCTGGATATTAAAAAGGGTGAAAAGATTGCCATTGTCGGGAAAAATGGAGCAGGGAAGTCAACTCTAGCCAAGGCTTTAAGTAGCTTTATCCAGACGGAAGGTTCTTACCTTTGGGAAGGACAGGATATAAAAGGAGATTCTGTTGCAGAACGGGCGGAACGAGTAGGCTATGTGTTGCAAAATCCTAATCAAATGATTTCGACCAACATGATTTTTGATGAGGTGGCTCTGGGACTTCGTTTGCGAGGTGTGGACGAGCAGGAAATTGAAACGAGAGTCTATGAAACCTTGAGAATTTGTGGTCTCTATGAATTCCGTAATTGGCCCATTTCTGCCCTGTCATTTGGTCAGAAAAAACGTGTCACTATTGCATCGATTTTGGTCTTGGGGGCTGAAATTATCCTCTTAGATGAACCGACAGCAGGTCAAGACCAGAAGAATTATACTGAGATTATGGAATTTCTCGAAGAGTTGCATCAAAAAGGTCATACCATTGTCATGATTACGCATGATATGCAATTGATGCTGGATTATTCAGACCGAGCTCTTGTCATGGTGGATGGGGAATTGATTGCCGATACTGATCCAGCTAGTCTTTTGAGTAATCCTGAGTTGTTAGTAAAAGCCAACCTAAAAGAAACTTCAATCTTTAACTTGGCCAAGAAACTCGACGTGGATCCACTTGCTTTAACGGCATTTTACAAAGAAAGGAGAGAAGGATGCAAGCTAAATTAATCGGTTACCAGCATAGAGATACTGTGATTCATCGCTTGTCAGGGGCTGGGAAACTCCTCTTTTTCATTCTCGTATCATTGGCTGCCATGATTAGCTATGATACCAGACTGCTTGTTCTGATTGCTATCTTTTCGGTCTTTCTCCTCTATTTGTCAGAAATCCGTTTCAAAGATGTTTCCTTTGTAGCCGTTTTTGCGACGGTATTTGCCGTTTTAAACGTTTTGATGGTCTATCTCTTTTCTCCCGAGTATGGGGTTGGACTTTACGGAGAGAGAAGTGTGATTTGGCAGGGAATCGGTGCCTACACTCTGACCAGTCAAGAGCTCTTTTATCTGCTAAATTTGGCTATTAAGTACCTTTGCACCATTCCTCTGGCTATTATCTTTTTGATGACAACCCACCCTAGTCAGTTTGCTTCCAGTTTAAATCAAATTGGTGTGTCCTATAAGATTGCCTATTCTGTCAGTCTAACCTTGCGCTATATTCCAGATCTGCAGGAAGAATTCTTTACTATCAAGATGTCTCAGGAGGCTCGTGGGATGGAATTATCCAAGAAAGCTTCTCTTATGCAACGAATCAAAGGCAATCTGCGCATTATCACTCCCTTGATTTTCAGTTCCTTGGAACGCATTGATACCATTGCGACTGCCATGGAGCTTCGCCGATTTGGAAAAGAGAAAAAGCGAACTTGGTATAGTTACCAATCCTTGAAAAAAGGAGACTATCTTACTTTGCTCTTGGCAGCCTTGTTTTTAGTAGCTAGTTTACTACTTATCTTGCAAAATCACGGACGATTTTACAACCCTTGGAAATAGCTTGAAAAAATCAAAAAAATCAAGTCGTTTCTATTGACAATGATTCTGAAAGTGTTATACTAAGAAAGTAGTTTCGCTGATTTACTTCAAACCTGTTGTGAGGTAAGTTAACGATGCCTTAACCACGCTGTTTGCTGAGCTTGACTCCGGGCAGTGTGGCTATTTTTTTGCAATGGTGAAAGGAAGCAAGTCATGACAAATCACATTGTATTATTTGAGCCTCAAATTCCACAAAATACAGGCAATATCGCGCGTACTTGCGCTGCGACCAATTCTCCCCTCCACATCATCAAGCCAATGGGCTTTCCTATTGACGACCGCAAGATGAAGCGAGCTGGATTGGATTATTGGGATAAACTAGAGATTTATTTTTACGAGAGTTTGGAGGATTTCATGTCTCAGATGAAGGGCAAACTCTATCTGATTTCTAAATTCGCTGAGAAAGTGTATTCTGAGGTGGATTTATCGACTGACGAAGACCATTATTTTCTTTTTGGACGTGAAGACAAGGGCTTGCCGGAGGACTTTATGCGAGAACATCCTGAGAAAGCTCTCCGTATTCCTATGAATGATGAACATGTCCGCAGTCTCAATGTGTCTAATACCGTCTGCATGATTGTCTATGAGGCTCTCCGCCAGCAGAACTTTGCAGGTCTTGAGCTTGTTCATACCTATGAAGTGGATAAATTGAAATAAAAAATGAAAATGAAAATGAACAAAATGCTTGCGCTTGCAAGCGTTTTTTGTTATGATAAAAGAGTCTTCAGGGCAGGGTGAAATTCCCGACCGGCGGTAAATTTGACTAGCTATTTTAGCCTTCTCGTCGTTGTCTTGTCTCGATATACTTTAAGTATTATCTTCGACTGCGACGCCTAGATAAATCTAAAATATCTTAGCCAAATAAGTCCGCGAGCGCAAGCTGATGTGGTGAGATTCCACAACCGACAGTATAGTCTGGATGGGAGAAGACGAAAGAATAGCTTTGTCTGTTCTGATAGATTTATAGCTAAACTGTAACCGCTTGCTTGAATTTCCTTAATAGAGTGAGAGGGGACTTTTGGGATATAAAAAGTGAGAATAGATAGAGGAATCCTTTCTAACTTCTTCTGATTTTATAGAAAATTGGAGGAACCTGTTATGACAAACACACGTCGACTTTCGACCATTGCGATTTTATCAGCCATCTCATTTGTGCTGATGTACTTTGACTTTCCGCTTTTGCCAGCGGCGTCCTTCCTCAAGATCGAATTTAGTATCTTGCCAGTCCTTGTGGGCTTGGTGGTCATGGATTTGCCTGCTGCTCTAGGAATTCTCTTGCTTCGCTCACTCTTGAAATTGCTTCTTAACAGCCAGGGAGTGAATACTTACATTGGTTTGCCAATGAATATCGTAGCTTTGGGAGTTTTTGTCATCGTATTTGCTTTGATTTGGAAAAAGGAACGGACAACCCTTCGTTTCCTACTAGGCTCTCTAGCTGGGACTATTGGTTTAACCGTGGCTATGTTGGTTCTCAACTATGTTTATGCTGTTCCTCTGTACGCTAAGTTTGCTAACTTTGATATTGGAAAAATTTTGGGACTTTCCAACTACCTAATGACCATGGTATTACCTTTTAACTTGATTGAGGGTGTAATCTTTTCCGTTTCATTCTGGTTGTTGTACGTCCTTTTGAAACCAACCTTAAAACATTATGAAAGATAAACAAACATTTTTAATGAAGGGCAGTTTTGCCCTTTTACTTTTCGTTATTCTTGGCTACATGGTCAAATTTTACCCTGAAACGCTGGTCGGTTTTGACCAACCGATTCAGACTGCCGTTCGAGGAGACTTGCCAGATTACTTGACTATTCTTTTTAGGGCCATCACACGCTTGATTGATATTCCAGTGATTATCACTTGGGTTGTCATTACAGCTTTTGTCTTTTATCATAAGCGGTGGAAGATAGAAAGTTTCTTCATGCTGGGAAATCTAGCTTTGGCAGGTCTTTTAATCGTGACCTTTAAAAATATCTATCAGCGCCCACGACCAGCTATTTTACACTTGGTAGAGGAGAAGGGATTTTCCTTTCCAAGCGGTCATTCTCTGGCTGTAACCTTGATGGTCGGTTCTCTGATTGTCATTCTCAGTCAACGGATGAAAGATCCAGTCTGGAGAAAAATCATGCAAATTGTCCTTGTTCTCTACCTAGTCAGTGTGCTGGTATCAAGGGTCTATCTGGGAGTTCATTACCCATCAGATGTCCTTGCCAGTCTCTGTGTGGGCTTGGGAGTCTTGTTTATCGAGTTTCCCTTCTATGACAAGCTCCGCTTCCAATGGCGATTTAAAGGTAAGCAGAAGTGAATATCAAATTCTCTTGAGGAGAAAGAAATGAAAGTCAACATAAAAGCTCTCCATCCGACTCAACTATACTTATCAGAAAAGAAACTAGCAGGCCTCCAGACACTTTATCAGTCTGTAGAATTAAACAATGTTGATCCAATTAGTATTCTTGCGTTCGGAGATTGCTTGTTGATTACAGATGGACATCACAGGGCTTATCAGGCTTTATTGGCAGGTCAGGATACGATTTCTGCTGAGTGGGATAGAGATGGTGGTGATGAACTATATCATCTCTATGCGCAAGCTTGTGAGGAAAGAATGATTTACTCTGTTCTGGATTTAAAAAATCATATCTTAGCTCAAGATGAGTATGAAGCAAAATGGTATAACTGGTGTGATGGTTTTAATCAAGCAGCAACTATTTTGTGGAAAAGGAAAGCAGATGAAACGGATTTTACAAATAGATAATGCACTGCGTCTTGTTCCTTATTATAAGGTCAATCATTGTGAAGAAGCTTTTGCTTGGTATCAGGATGTGAACTTAGTTCACCTCGTAGATGGTGTGAAGAAACCTTATAGTCAAGAAACTTTGGAAGCTATGTATTCCCATTTGGATCAGCATGGTGAACTTTTTTGGATTGAAGTCAAGGAGAAGGGAGAATGGTTTCCAATTGGGGATGTTACACTATCTCAGGATAATCTCCCCATTGTGATTGGGAATTCCGCTTACCAACATCGAGGACTTGGAAAAAAGATTCTAAGTGCTTTGATTGAATTGGCTCGAGTAAAAGGATGGAAAGAATTGAGAGTCAAGGAAATCTACACCTACAATCATGCTTCTAGGAGGTGTTTCAAGTCGCTTGGATTTGTGGAAAATGGAGCAACAGAAAAAGGAATGAGTTTTGTATTGAAATTAATCTAATCTAACTTGTTTTTTAACTAAAAATCTGATAAACTATGTAGTAATTGAATAGAAATCCGCAAGACTAGTAGCCTAAGGGAAGTATATCAGGGAGGAGAGCCGTGACTGCAAGCTCTCTATATGAAAGCTGGGTGAATTCACTTGCGCATGGATTTAGAAATGAAGGTCTGACTTGTCAGATGAAAACGGATGGTACCGCGTGTCAACGCTCCGAGTGGAGTTTTTGGCATGTGGTTTTCTTTTTATCTACGAGAGACTGATGGAGGAATTATGTCAACTATTGAAGAACAATTAAAAGCGCTTCGTGAAGAAACGCTGGCTAGCTTGAAGCAGATTACTGCTGAAAATAAAAAAGAGATGCAAGATTTGCGTGTTTCTGTCCTTGGGAAAAAGGGTTCACTTACTGAAATCCTCAAAGGGATGAAAGATGTCTCTGCTGAGATGCGTCCGATTATCGGGAAACACGTCAATGAAGCTCGTGATGTCTTGACAGCAGCCTTTGAAGAAACAGCTAAACTATTGGAAGAAAAGAAAGTCGCAGCTCAACTGGCTAGCGAGAGTATCGATGTGACACTTCCAGGTCGCCCTGTTGCGACGGGTCACCGCCACGTTTTGACACAAACCAGTGAAGAAATCGAAGATATTTTCATTGGTATGGGTTACCAAGTCGTGGATGGTTTTGAAGTGGAGCAAGACTACTATAACTTTGAACGTATGAACCTTCCCAAAGACCACCCAGCTCGCGACATGCAGGACACATTCTATATCACTGAAGAAATCTTGCTCCGTACTCATACATCTCCTGTGCAGGCGCGTGCTATGGATGCTCATGATTTCTCTAAAGGCCCTTTGAAAATGATCTCACCAGGGCGTGTCTTCCGTCGTGACACGGACGATGCGACCCACAGTCACCAATTCCACCAAATCGAAGGTTTGGTTGTTGGGAAGAACATTTCTATGGCAGACCTTCAAGGAACCCTTCAGTTGATTGTGCAAAAAATGTTTGGCGAAGAGCGTCAAATTCGTTTGCGCCCCTCTTACTTCCCATTCACAGAACCATCTGTTGAGGTGGATGTTTCGTGCTTCAAATGTGGTGGTGAAGGATGTAACGTATGTAAGAAAACTGGTTGGATTGAAATCATGGGTGCTGGTATGGTTCACCCACGTGTTCTCGAAATGAGTGGAATTGATGCAACGGTCTACTCTGGATTTGCCTTTGGTCTTGGACAAGAGCGTGTAGCTATGCTCCGTTACGGAATCAACGATATCCGTGGATTCTACCAAGGAGATGTCCGCTTCTCAGAACAGTTTAAATAATGATTAAAAAAGTAGAACTGGCAGATGTTGGGGTGTTGGCCAAAATTGCCAAACAAACCTTTCGTGAAACATTTGCTCATGATAATACAGAAGAGCAGTTACAGGAATACTTTGAAGAGGCTTATAGTCTGAGAGTTTTGTCAACTGAGTTGGAAAAGCCAGAATCCGAAACCTATTTCATTATGCATGAAGAGGAGATAGCTGGTTTTCTCAAAGTCAACTGGGGAAGTGCTCAGACTGAGAGAGAATTAGAGGATGCTTTTGAAATTCAACGCCTCTATGTGCTACAAAAATTCCAAGGATTTGGACTAGGTAAGCAACTGTTTGAATTCGCTCTTGAACTTGCTACCAAAAATAGTTTTTCTTGGGCTTGGCTAGGTGTTTGGGAGCATAATACAAAAGCTCAAGCGTTTTATAATCGATATGGTTTTGAAAAATTTAGCCAACATCATTTTATGGTTGGTCAAAAAGTAGATACAGATTGGTTACTGAGAAAGAAATTAAGGTAAGAAGATGATTCTTCTATTGAAATGATAGGAAAGGAAAAGAACCAGAGTGGCAACTGTCATTCTGGAGAACTAAATTATGCTTGTATCTTATAAATGGTTAAAAGAATTGGTGGACATTGCTGTGCCATCACAAGAGTTGGCTGAAAAAATGTCAACTACAGGGATCGAGGTAGAAGGTGTCGAATCACCTGCTGCTGGTCTCTCAAAAATTGTCGTCGGTGAGGTCTTGTCTTGCGAAGATGTGCCAGAAACTCACCTCCATGTTTGTCAGGTTAACGTTGGCGAAGAAGAAGCCCGTCAAATCGTTTGTGGTGCCCCAAATGTGCGTGCTGGTATCAAGGTTATGGTGGCTCTTCCAGGAGCTCGCATCGCTGACAATTACAAGATCAAAAAAGGGAAAATCCGCGGTCTTGAGTCACTTGGGATGATCTGTTCACTTGGTGAATTGGGAATTTCTGACTCAGTTGTACCTAAGGAATTCGCAGATGGCATCCAAATCTTGCCAGAAAATGCCGTTCCAGGTGAGGAAGTCTTCTCATATCTAGACTTGGATGATGAAATCATCGAACTTTCTATTACACCCAACCGTGCGGATGCCCTTTCTATGCGTGGAGTGACTCACGAAGTGGCAGCTATCTATGACAAGGCAGTCAACTTTAAAGAATTTACTCTTTCAGAAACTGACCAAGCTGCAGCAGATGCTCTTTCTGTGGGCATTGAGACAGACAAGGCGCCTTACTATGCCGCTCGTATCTTGGACAATGTGACTATCGCACCAAGTCCACAATGGTTGCAAAACCTTCTCATGAATGAAGGAATCCGTCCAATCAATAACGTAGTGGACGTGACCAACTACATCCTGCTTTACTTTGGTCAACCAATGCATGCTTTTGACTTGGATACCTTTGAAGGGACTGACATCCGTGTGCGTGAAGCGCGTGCTGGTGAAAAATTGGTGACCTTGGATGGTGAAGAACGTGATTTGGAAACAAATGATTTAGTTATCACTGTCGCAGACAAACCAGTAGCCCTTGCAGGTGTCATGGGCGGTCAAGCAACAGAAATCTCTGAAAAATCTAGTCGTGTCGTCCTTGAAGCTGCAGTCTTTAATGGCAAATCTATCCGCAAGACTAGCGGTCGCTTGAATCTTCGTTCTGAATCATCTTCTCGCTTTGAAAAAGGGATCAATGTGGCAACAGTCAATGAAGCGCTTGATGCGGCGGCTAGCATGATTGCAGAACTTGCTGGTGCGACGGTTCGTAAGGGCATCGTTTCAGCGGGTGAGCTTGATACCTCTGATGTGGAAGTTTCTTCAACTCTTGCTGATGTTAACCGTGTCCTTGGTACAGAACTTTCTTACGCGGATGTAGAAGACGTCTTCCGCCGTCTTGGCTTTGATCTTTCTGGAAATGCAGACAGCTTTACAGTCAGCGTCCCACGTCGTCGTTGGGATATCACAATCGAGGCAGATCTCTTTGAAGAAATTGCTCGTATCTATGGATATGACCGCTTGCCAACCAGCCTTCCAAAAGACGATGGTACAGCAGGTGAATTGACTGCGACACAAAAACTTCGCCGCCAAGTTCGTACCATTGCTGAAGGGGCAGGTTTGACAGAAATCATCACCTACGCTCTGACAACTCCTGAAAAAGCAGTTGAGTTTACGGCTCAACCAAGCAACCTTACGGAACTCATGTGGCCAATGACTGTGGACCGTTCTGTCCTCCGTCAAAATATGATCTCAGGTATCCTTGATACTGTTGCCTACAACGTGGCTCGTAAGAACAAAAACTTGGCCCTTTACGAGATTGGAAAAGTCTTTGAACAAACAGGCAATCCAAAAGAAGAACTTCCAAATGAGATCAACAGCTTTGCCTTTGCCTTGACAGGCTTGGTTGCTGAAAAAGATTTCCAAACAGTAGCAGTTCCAGTTGATTTCTTCTATGCTAAGGGAATCCTTGAGGCCCTCTTTGCTCGTTTGGGACTCCAAGTAACCTATACGGCAACATCTGAAATCGCTAGCCTCCACCCAGGACGTACAGCTATGATTTCACTCGGTGACCAAGTTCTTGGTTTCCTTGGGCAAGTGCATCCAGTCACTGCTAAGGCTTACGATATTCCAGAAACGTATGTAGCTGAGCTCAACCTTTCAGCCATCGAAGCTGCCCTTCAACCAGCTGCTCCATTTGTGGAAATCACGAAATTCCCAGCAGTTAGCCGTGACGTTGCCCTCCTTCTCAAGGCAGAAGTGACTCACCAAGAGGTTGTGGACGCTATCCAAGCTGCAGGCGTAAAACGTTTGACAGATATCAAACTCTTTGACGTCTTCTCAGGTGAGAAATTGGGACTTGGTATGAAGTCAATGGCTTATAGCTTGACTTTCCAAAATCCAGAAGATAGCTTAACGGACGAAGAAGTCGCACGCTATATGGAAAAAATCCAAGCATCGCTCGAAGAAAAAGTCAATGCAGAAGTGCGTTAAAGTATCAATCCATCCTTTGGGGTGGATTTTTGCTTTTCAAATAACAATTCAGGATCAAAAATAGACAGTTGAGGAACAGAGAAGATAAATTGGAGTTTACCAGTGTATAATGTACTCATAGCTCAAAGTACCCTAAGATTTTTTACTAAAATGAGGATGATAAAAATGGACAGAAATCATTGTAAAGGCTATCAAAAAGGAGTATAATGAGTGCAAGACATTTCGGAGGTGAAAGATGCTAGAAGTAAGAAGTCTAGAGAAAAGTTTTGGACCCAAGCAAGTTTTGTTTGGTATTGACTTTCAAGCGCGACCAGGTCGTATTTTGGGATTAGTCGGGAAAAACGGTGCTGGGAAGACAACGATTTTCCACAGTATTTTGAAGTTTTTAGAATACCAAGGAGAAATTAGTCTGGATAATCAGGATATTCGACAAGAGACCTACGCTCGGATTGGCTATCTGCCTGAAGAACGCAGCCTCATGCCTAAATTGACAGTCCTTGAACAAGTTCGTTACTTGGCGACTCTAAAAGGTATGGATGCCAAGGAGATCAAGGAAAAACTCCCTCAATGGATGAAGAGGTTGGAAGTGAAAGGGAAGCTGACTGATAAAATCAAGAGTCTGTCAAAAGGAAATCAGCAGAAGATTCAGCTCATTATTACTCTGATTCATGAGCCAGACTTGATTATCTTGGATGAGCCTTTCAGTGGATTGGACCCGGTCAATACAGAATTGCTCAAGCAAGTCATTTTTCAGGAAAAAGAACGTGGGGCAACCATTATCTTTTCTGACCATGTCATGACCAACGTCGAGGAGCTTTGTGACGATATTCTCATGATTCGAGATGGCCGTGTGGTCTTGCATGGACCAGTTCAGGATGTCCGCAATCAATACGGGAAAACGCGTCTCTTTGTTTCAAGTGAACGAAGCAAGGAAGAATTGGAAAATCTTCCTCATGTCAAGCAGGTAAGTTTGACCAAACAAGGCAGTTGGAAATTGATCTTAGAGGATGAGAGCGCTGGAAGGGAACTCTTCCCAATCTTGACTCAGGGGCAATACATCGCAACCTTTGACCAGCAAGCGCCAACAATTGATGAAATCTTTAAACTAGAATCAGGGGTGGAAGTATGAGAAATATGTGGGTTGTAATGAAGGAAACCTATCTTCGACATGTCAAATCGTGGAGTTTCTTCTTTATGGTGATTTCGCCGTTCCTCTTTTTAGCCTTATCTGTAGGAATTGGCTATCTCCAAGGATCTTCTATGGCTCAGAGTGGCAAGATAGCAGTAGTCAGCACTGTTCCAGCTGTGACAGACAGTCTTAAATCTACCAATGGTCTCAATTTTGATTATCAGGATGAAGCCAGTGCCCAAGCTGCTATCAAGGATGAAAAATTAAAAGGCTATCTGACCATTGACCAAGAGGATAGTGTCTTGAAGGCAGTTTATCACGGTGAAACTTCCCTTGAGATTGCTATTAAGCTAGGAGTAACGAGCAAGTTAAATGAGCTTCAAGATCAACTCAATCGTTCGGCAGCCAATTTGTCACAAGAACAGGAAAAACGCTTGGGACAAACAGTTAACTTTACGGAGAAAATTGATGAATCCAAGGAAAATAAAAAAATGATTCAAACCTTTGCGGCCGCAGGGCTTGGTTTCTTCCTTTATATGATTTTGATTACCTATGCTAGTGTCACTGCTCAGGAAGTGGCTAGCGAGAAAGGAACCAAAATTATGGAGGTGGTCTTCTCTAGTATCCGTGCTAGTCATTATTTCTACGCTCGCATGCTGGCTCTGCTTCTTGTGATTTTGACCCATATTGGCATTTACGTCGTGGGTGGAATTGCTGCCATTCTTCTCTTTAAAGACCTACCAATCTTGGCACAATCTGGTATTTTAAACCATATAGGAGAGGCTTTCTCGCTCAACACCTTATTGTTTGTCTTGGTTAGCCTCTTTATGTACGTTGTTTTAGCAGCCTTCCTAGGCTCTATGGTTTCTCGCCCTGAGGATGCAGGAAAAGCCTTGTCGCCTTTGATGATTTTGATTATAGGTGGTTTTTTTGGAGTGACAGCTCTAGGTACAGCTGGTGACAATCTCATCTTGAAGATTGGTTCATATATTCCCTTTATTTCGACTTTCTTCATGCCGTTTAGAGCTATTAATGGTTATGCAAATGGGTTAGAAACTTGGATTTCGCTTGCTATTACGCTTGCTTTTGCAGTAACGGCAACAGTCTTTATCGGGCGTATGTATGCTAGTCTCGTTCTGCAAACAGATGATTTGGGACCATGGAAAACCTTTAAACGTGCTTTATCTTATAAATAGGAGAGCCTCGCGAAAGCGAGGTTTTTTAGAGATAAAAAGAGTGGAATTCAGAAAAATATTTTTCATATCTATTGACTTTTAGGGGTGAAATTTGGTATTATAGTAGGCGGTATTGTTTACCCCATTTGAAAGGCCCCGGAACCTTCCAAATACTTTTCGATGGGAAGGAACACCCATCACCGTAAACAAAAATCGAACTATATATAGGAGAAATCATGAACAAAACAACATTTATGGCTAAACCAGGCCAAGTTGAACGTAAATGGTACGTAGTTGACGCAACTGATGTACCACTTGGACGTCTTTCTGCAGTAGTTGCTAGCGTACTTCGCGGAAAAAACAAACCAACATTTACACCACACACTGATACAGGTGACTTTGTGATTGTTATCAATGCTGAAAAAGTTAAATTGACTGGTAAAAAAGCAACTGATAAAATCTACTACACTCACTCAAACCACCCAGGTGGATTGAAACAAATCTCTGCAGGTGAACTTCGTTCTAAAAATGCAGTACGTTTGATCGAGAAATCAGTTAAAGGTATGCTTCCACACAATACACTTGGACGCGCTCAAGGTATGAAGTTGAAAGTATTTGTTGGAGCTGAGCACACTCACGCTGCACAACAACCAGAAGTTCTTGACATTTCAGGACTTATCTAAGGAAAGGAACAATAAAGTATGTCACAAGCACAATATGCAGGTACTGGACGTCGTAAAAACGCTGTTGCACGCGTTCGCCTTGTTCCAGGAACTGGTAAAATCACTGTTAACAAAAAAGATGTTGAAGAGTACATCCCACACGCTGACCTTCGTCTTGTAATCAACCAACCATTTGCAGTTACTTCAACTGCAGGTTCATACGACGTTTTCGTTAACGTTGTAGGTGGTGGATACGCTGGTCAATCAGGAGCTATCCGTCACGGTATCGCTCGTGCCCTTCTTCAAGTAGACCCAGACTTCCGCGATTCATTGAAACGCGCAGGACTTCTTACACGTGACTCACGTAAAGTTGAACGTAAGAAACCAGGTCTTAAGAAAGCTCGTAAAGCATCACAATTTAGTAAACGTTAATCAATCCGATTATATCAACGTTTCAAAGCACTCAAAGGTTTGCCCTATGGGTGCTTTTTTCTGTACTTTCTACAAAAATTTGCCCTAAAATTTGCCCTAAAATTACCCTACTTGTTTTTAAGATGTTGGTAGGCAACTTGTCCAGCAGATAAAGGAACTATGTTTGAGGTATTAACATAAGTTTTAGTTGTAACGGTATCGCTATGAGTTAATGCTTCAGAAATGGCTTCTAAGCTCATTCCAGCCTTTTTAGCAAGTGTCGCTCCTGTATGTCGTAATTTATGAGGTGTAGCATGTTTTAACTTTGGGTGTCTTCTTTTTACGGAGTTCATTTTGTTATTGAGATAATCAACGTGTAGAGGGCTATTTACATTACCTTTCGTATCTATATAGGTAAAGACTAGTTGATCGGATGTTTGCATTATACCAAATTTCGCTAACTCATATTTCTGTTGTTTTTTCCATTCTGAAAGAAGTGATACAAGGTAACTAGGAATTGAAAAAATCGTTTTCTTATTTCCTTTTGTTGACTTCACATTTTTATATTTGTCAAGTGCATGCCTTAAGTCGATTTGAGCATTTGCCAAGTCTATGTTTTTCCAATGTAGAGCATAGGATTCTGATTTTCTATCGCTCAAAATAAAGGTTGTAAAGAATAGGACATAATCTTTTAGTGATAATTTATCGTTCTCTAAATCTTCTCTAAAAGCATCAAACCAATCTTGTAATTCTTCACTAGATAGATACAGGTCGTCCTCATTTTTGGAGTCTTGGAGTTTTAGCTTTTTGGTAGCTTTAATTCGCTTAATTGTCTTGGATAATCGATTTGATTCTATGTACTCTAATTCCTCAGCCCAATCGAAAATTGAGTTTACATAGCTTCGAATAACCTTGAAATTAGCATACTCTTCAGCTTTAGCAGTCATTAAGTTTAGTACGACTTGCTTATTCTGATTCAGAAAATTGATTGAATAATTACCGAACATTGGTAAGATATGTTTTCTGAAAACAGTTTTAGTATTATCAATAGTAACCTGTGTTGGGGGTTTAGTTGTTGAAGTTGTTTGACCAGCTTTGTATGAATCCCACCAAATATTATTAAAGAACTCAGAGAATAGAATATCGCTAGTTTTAGAAAGTAGGATATCCTCACCATTTTCAAGTTGATGTATCTTAGTTAAAATTTCTAGTTCAGCTTCTTTGGCCTCCTTTCTTGTTTTATAGCGTTTAACAAAGTGATTTCCTTTAATTCCCATTTTAGATCGAATTTCTTTAGGTATATACACTTTAAGATTGTAAGTGTTACTATTTGTTTTTGTAACAGCCATGATGTTCTCCTTTAACGAGTCAGGATATATCATTAGAGATATTATAGCATAGCTTTTCTACAAAGCCACTTATCAATCTCGTTTTTATTGAATCGGACAGTCTTACCAATTTTAATAACGGGTAGCCCCTTTTGTATCCAGCCATCTAATGTATTGTTAGATATCCCTAGATATTTGCAAGTTTGCCCCTTGTTAAGGTAAGGACTATCTAAACCTAAATCTTCTTTGAAATGAGAAATTTCATTTTGTAAGAGATTAGTAATCATCGACTGTATTTCTTGAACTTGTTCTGTTGGTAGAATAACTTGCATTTTTTCCTTACTCCTTACTTAATTTTATTTTTTTGTATTTGACTTTATTGTCAATTAAGTGTCCTTTTCGAAATACTTTGCTAATATAGTTGCTTTCATATAGGATATCTTCATTCTTAACAAGGTTATCTAAGGATTCACTTGTAAATAATTTTATTTCTTCAGGCTTTTGTAAATTACGAGAAGAATAAAAAGCCTTCTTTCCTAGACTCTCTAATAATTCCTGTCCTATGCCTTTTTCCATATATTTTGCAACATAACGACCAGCATTAGAAGAATCATCTAACTTATTTAGTTTGTTTATCCGAACTGCACCTAACCCCCAAATTGTCAGTAATTCTTTATGAGGGATAAAAGGAAATGAAAAAAGGAGAATGTGTGCATGCCACGCTCCCCTTTTTTGTCGTTCTAATACTGCAATATATTTAATAAGTCTTTTTTTGGAATGGTATATGTGATAGTTTAAACGTTTAATAAATTTATCAAAAAGTAAATTAAACTCATATCTTTTTTGTATATTTTCTTTGGTTGTAAGGGTAAGGAAACTAGTTCTGTCATCAAAATTTGTATCTATTAGGCGTTGAAGTTTCCATTTAGAATTTTTACGAGTGTTAGAAATTCTTTTTATTCGTTCATCTTGTTCAGCAGTTGTGAGTTCTTCAAAAGTTCTACGTCTCTTCTTTTCTTTTAGTGAAATGTGTTCTTCATCAATTTGAGTAGTATCATTTGAAAAAATTGGAGATTCGTATTCCCATATTTCAAGGTACGAAGAAGTTCGGATAATTTTGCGATTGTAACTCACAAAATCATCTCCTTTTCTCGTAATGTTTGCTTATATAATAAATAAACTAGGAGAAGCAAAGCTCCTCCATACTTCTATCATGTGTTTCTAAGCATCGCTCTGCTAAACACGCTTCCAGCTTGCCGACTTCCAGTCGGCAGTTTCGCTTAGTCACATGATGAGAAGTAGTAGTTAAATTTGAGGTTTAGGTAATTGTTTTAATGTTTGGTCTGTAGCCCAGTCAGTTGAAATGATTTCAAGATGTCCTTGGTCATAAACGAGCAAATCTCCGTTACCAATAAATTGATATTTATTATCTTTGTCAATATATAATGAAAAAGTATCTATACCAATAACATTTTTAGAAATATCGATAGATTCTTTAGGGGTATGTCCAACAATTTGTTTAGGGTAGTTGTTATTAGGAATTAGCTCTAGTTCTCTAAAATGAGCCCATAAAGGAGAACCAGCCATATCTCCTCCTCCACGCATATATCCTACTGCATTAGCAAGGATTTCTAATTCTTCTTCATATTCTTCAGTAAAAGGTTTAAAGTGCCATTCTTTTGGGTCAAATAGCAAATTGAAACCAGCATGGCTAACTAAATAATCATCTAGTTGATAAGCTACTTGTAAATTCAAATCTTGTAATAATTGTTGAACTGCGAAAAAGACCTCTAGATTTTGAATTGAGAAAGGAACTTGTTCTCCAAGTAAATAATAAACATCGTGATTGCCCATAAGGTTAATAACTTCTATTGAATTTAATTCTTTTTCTATTTTCCAATCGTATAGAAAAGTGAGATCTTTGGCATATAGTTGGATATTGTTAGTTTGTCCATGTAAATCAACATAATCACCAAGAAAAATGATTCTTTTAATATTATGTGTTTGTATAATCTTGTCAACAATGGGTAAAATTAGTTGAGATTTTAAATGTAAGTCGCCAATTAATAATGTCTTCATATAGATTCCCCTCTTTATTTTTGTTATTAGTATAAGAATAGAATTAAGTTTGCTATAATTTTTATGTAATAGAGAAGTATTTTTTTAATATTGATAGGATTTTGTAACTGTATCATAGCAGATAACAGGTATTGTTTTGCTATTCTTTACATCTCCATCGATAAAGTAATGACTTTTACTATCATGGTAAATCTTACCTTGGTAAGTTTTATCTTTAGCTACTTCCCAAGAAGCAACATGACCAGAAACAATATCTTTTAAAAATCCACCAGTGGTAAGAGGAAATTTATTTGTAAACATCTCTGAACTCGTTAGCTGTTTCCAAAGCTTGCCAGCTTCTTCATCAATGCCAGCATGAACAAAAATTTGGGTATCAGTTTCATAATAGCGTTTATCCCTATATCGTTTTTTAAACCAGTTTATGAATGAGTTGAACTTGATATTATTTTTAATTTCATTTCTAACACCTGTTTCAAAGTTGTTAGGATTCGATTTTAAAATATAGTCCAATTCCTCTAGAGAGAAGAAACTCTCTATTGTTTCTGGAAATGCAGAAGCAGTAGGCTTATTTAAAATCAACCAATCATAAAACCATTCTTCATGATTTCCCAAAAGCGTAATAATTTGTTTTGGATAAATCTTTTCAAGTTCAATTATTTTGGAAATAACTTGAAAAGATTGAAGCCCATTGTCAATATAGTCTCCAATTAGAATAAGACGATTATTTTTATCAGATAAATCTACTTTACTGAGAGCGCATAAGAACTCATCTAGGTAACCGTGTATATCAGATATTGCAAAAAGTTTAGCCATAAATAGTATCACCGAATTATTTAGAAATAGGGACTACATCGTTACAAGAAAACCATAAATTTCCGTTAAATTGTCCAACTGTTAAATTAGATAATTTAATGGGGCATGTTTTTTTATCTGATAATAATTGAGGAGTAGCCGTAGGAGATAACGTATTAACTTTTATCTGGATCATTTCCATAAAGAAATCAGAATCCTCGTCTTGAATTGAAACATTAAGACGTAGTGCTACAGGTTTATTTGTTTCTCTGTCTAGAACTTCTGTATATCCTTTTACTGCCACGAATTTATTTCCTAATAATTCTGGTTTAAGAAAATCGTTAATTTTCATATAATACCTCGTTTCTTTTTGTCATCGCTTAAGCGATGAGGAATAGATATTTTTGCTGAAAATCTATTGAATTTAAGCAAAAATATCTATTGAAATTATTTTGACTTTGTTACGTATAATTGTAGTTCTTTTATAAAATCGAATTGTGTTGTATCAAGATAAGGGCTTTCCCAATATTGAGCTTTTTCTTTCCCTGAGCCTTGCATATAAAGATATCCTGCTCCTTTTTCTTCAATAGATTTAAACTTATCAGGTGTAGCTGAGCCAAAGACCATGCGGTATCCCTCTATTGAGTTTGCTCCTAAAGCTATTCTTAGTCCTAAATTATCTCTAAGATCAGTGTTTAGAGTTTCAGCTCTCATTTGTTGAGCAGATATAAGAATAAATACTCCTGCTTGTCGGCCTAGTAGGATAATTTGTTTGATACCGTCCATTACTTCGGTGATAACTTCTTTAGATTTTTTATCTGTTGCTGAAGCTTGAAATGCTCCCATTTCATCAAATATAAGCCATATTGGTTTAAATCCATGATCGGCAAAATTTGAACCGTAATGAAAGTTATCACGCATGGCTTGATATCGTTCCTGCATTTGTTCAACTACCAAACGTACAATACGAGCAATATTATTGGGAGTTGTAGCTACATATTTATCGCTTAAATAATGAGATAAACTGCCTAAATCACTGTTCTTGGGATCTGCAATATATAGTGTTGAGTTTCTTTTAAGAAGTTCAATAATTAAGAAAGATATAAATATAGATTTTCCACTACCTGTACCACCTGAAACTAAAATATGAGGACATTTTATAGGATTATAAGTTATATCATATCCTAAGTCTATTTCAAGACTATCTATCTCTTTTTTATGATTATGGGGTGATAATATTAGTCTATCAGGTTTCTTGTAATAAAAGTGATATTCCACAATATTAGGATGAATAATTTTTTCTTCTAGTTCAAGTTCTAGAACTCCAGCTAATACATCATCAAGTGTCTGAACCTTTTTACTAAATTCGTCACCTCTGATAAGCGCTTTAATGACAACACGACCGTTTTGATTATCTAATTCATATTTTAAAATCGCACTTCTAATAATTTCTTCGTAACCTGAATTATCCTTTTCCGAAGTGTAGAGATGATTTGTATATAAAACAAATAGTAAGCTTTCCCTGATAATTAAATCAAAATCTAGTTCGTATCTAAAATCTTTTAATTTATTATTTATTTTATAGATTGCTAGAATACCAAAGATAATACATAAGATTTGAATAAAAGCAGGAGCTCTAATACTTACTATTAAACCTAATAAAACAAAGATAGAAAAGATAATTATTATCAGATGTAATAATTTTAAACGTGAACTTGTAATAAAATAATTTCTTTTTAAGTTAGCTTCTTTTTTTAGTTTAAACATAAACAACCTCCGAATAAGTAGTAAAACAACTATACAATGATTTGTATAAGGAACCTAAGCAGGTTTTGCTTAGGTTATTGTTGTGTCTTCCAATAGGAATATACAACAAGTTTAATGATGTAACTAAGCCTTGGTAATCTAGTAGCACCATCTTCTTTCATTAAATGATATCGAAATTCATCAAGACCATTTAGAACATTTTCATCTAAATAGAGTCTAGGGGTTACCGATGTTTCTAGACTGGGATTGACAGTTTTGATATCTTTTTCCATTTCTTGACGCAAATTCTGCCATTTAGCAATGGAGTAATTTTTTGTATTTCTATATGCTTCTTCAATAATACTTCCGATAGAAGCTTTTAAAACGATATTGAAAGAAACACCATTTAATTCATCGTAATGATTTGATAGAAGTGTTTGTTCTAGGGTGTTTAGAAAATTATCCTGATTTAGTTCTTTGATTTTACGCTCTTTTTTTTGAATAAGCTCATCTATCCATACTTTGGCTTCGTATGCAAGACGAACACTTTTATATACTCTGACCACAAATCCTCCTTTTTAAAATTCATTAGAAAATCTTATTGTATCCATATTTTTAATTTCCTTATAGAAATTGAAATCTTTTTGATCTAACTTATCACAGATTTGTTTAATGATAAATTTACCACGTTCTTCAATTCGCTCATTGACTTTTTTGAGGAAAATTGGGAAATCTTTTTCTTTAGGTAAGTTATTGTTATCATGGTTATACCAAAATAACTGAACACTATAATCAGTATTAACATAAGGTTGAAGGTAGTACTTTTTGATGAAGTTTGGCCATGCTTCCGGAGATAAAATGTTTAAAAATTCTTGAAGTGACATTAAAGTAATGTCCCAGTAGTCAGATAGGCACATGCCTCGACCACAATTCATCCAGTTAGGTAATACAGTGAAGTTTCCAATTGTGTGAGTTGATTTTGCAAATAAATTAAAATCCTTTAAATTATTTTGAACAATTTCAAATTTTAAATTATTTTTATTTTCGTAAAGAGTAGAAGTTGGAATAGATCTTCTTGTTATGCCGATTTCGGTTGATACTTCAGAAAAATTTGAACTATTTCTAATTGCTTCGTTAAAAGTGGTAATAAAGGAGTTCATTGCTTCCCCTCTAATAATATCCTCACTAGTGTTCTGCCAACCTAAAATTTGATATAGATGTAGTGCTTCTTTGTCACAATCTGCATACATGCCACTTTTACCAGTAATACAAAATTCAGTTCTATCTGTTAAGTTATAGGACTTATATTTTAAAATATTATGTAAATTGTTCTTTGTTAAATCGTTAGAATAACAATTTTTAAAATCCCATTCCCATGGTTTGATATTATTTTCATCACAATATCTCAACCAATCAATAACTTCTTGATGTTCCATAAGCTTTTCCTTTCGGCCTTATTAAAGTTAAGTTTTGATAATCTTAAGCAACTGTTTGAAGAGTATTTTTATTTTATGATGATCTAGTGCTTACAGCGTAAATGTATGCTAAATAGTTTGCAAAATCTCCTTGCCGTTGTCGGTCATCCGTGATTTTATCAAACCAACTAGTATCTTTACCTTTAGATTCGACTTCGCTTTTTAGTGCATTCAATTGTATGATGAAAGCATTATGAGCAGAAGTTCTAAGCTCCCCATGCTTGTTTTGTCTTTCTTTTGATACTGTTGCAGATTTGACACGAATTTCAGTATATTCTGCAGCTAACTCAATCAACATTGTCCAGTCATCGAGAAAAATTGGATCTTTTATGTCAAATGAACTAATTAGTTCATTATAGATTTTATGTGCATCTTCAAAAGTCAAAGCAGTTTTCTCTTGAAGAAAATTGGAATAAGTGTAAATTTCCATAAGGAGCCTCCGTAAAATAATATTTTATGTCTAACTACGACTATACTTTTATTATAATCCCATCTAAAAATAAAGTCAAGGATTTTTTAGATTGTTGTTATACTGGAATTGAAAATTGAGGTCTATTTTAATTTTCTTTTTTAGAATGTTGATATTTACTTAATATCTTTACCAATTTATTGGCAGATATCGCTTATTTCTTCTAACAATAAGCTCTTTTTTTAGTTTCTGTTGGTCCTTTAACTCTAAGTTTTTTACGATAAAAGTATTATCTTTTTTTTCTAATATAGAAAATATCATTACAAATCTACCGGCTTCATAAGGAAGCATACTAGAGGATAATAGTACTTCATTCGTATTATCGTTAATATCAGGAACGCAAATAAAGATGATACTATGGTCAAATCCGAAGTCAAATCCATTTGTATTACAAGATTCGTCAAGGACTGTAAACCAGTAACTGTCTTTTGGAAAATTCATTCTTTTGGCAATTGCTTTAGTTGAGCTAATATCTACGAGTATACCATTCATTACTTCATTTTGAAAAAGAATTGTTGGGTCCATTGTATTTTCCTCCTTTCTAAAACATTATAGAACTCTTTATATTAGATAAAGAAGTTTATTTTGGGTGAATTTAGTTGACAAATTTTCTTGCCAACTAATCTATTTATTTAAGTACTTTTTAAACACATAATCAATTACTTGTCCTTGAGATGGAGCATATCCAAATTCAGGAACTAACTGACCAGCTACAATTTCTATATTAAACTTGGTTGTCTCATCAATAACTGCTGAGAATTTGACAGGGTTTGAAAATTGATGTTCTGCTGGAATAGGTTTACCTCTTGCCATAAAATGATAGTCCTCCAAAAACTATATAAACTTCTTTATCTTTATTTAATTTTATCATATTCCTTTTAATAAGTCAAGTATTAAAAATTTTTTTCCTTTGAATTTTTAGAGAAATTTTAAAAAAGTAATGTTGAAAATACAAGAATTTAGTATCTTATTGTTGTACTTGAATTTAAAATTGAGGATTATCACAAAACTTTTTAATTGTAGCTACTTTTAGTTTGTTGACATCAATTGGTGAATAATATATAATAACCTATTAGGAGGTAAGTGATGAACAATTTGTTAGAACAATATTTAGTTATTGATATAGATGGAGCTTTTGGCTACACAGACAAAGGGGAACAGTATTGCCAATCAGTACATTATGGGGAGTCTCGTTTTAAAGAAGCAGAAAGACAAAATAGTAAACCTGTAGTAGCAATAGAAATAATAGAAGAAGAGATTTTAGCATTTTTAGAAAAGGTTGGAATTAGAACGACTAAAAAACCTAGGATAGATCCCAAAAAGATTGACTATAGAGAAATACAAAAAGAGTATAGCTTGAATAGTGAAAAAGATTTAGTATGGTTAAAATTTGCTAATAATGGTCATCTTGGAGTTGTTGCTACAAGTAATGATGTTAACTTTCAAATTCCTAAGAATAAATCTGAGTATAATTCAAAAATTCGAGTATATAATGAGTATGAAAAGCGAGATAAATATGAATGGGAATATAATTCTGCTGGTATTATTCTTCATAACTTAGGACTGGAATGGGATGAGTCTTTTGTATTGCTTTTTCCATTAGGCAATATTCCAAATGGATATAGACGTCATGATATTGAAAAGGCAATAGGCAATTTCTTATATAAAAAAGGTGTACCTATCCTAGATTTATATTCACATTTGTATTAATTTTTTCAGAATAGGTCTATAGTAAAATAGCATACATTTATTCTTTTGCTAAGTATAATATAAAATATCATCCTTACTTTTTGAAGTAGGGATGATATTTCGTCTTATCGTTTTTTGTACTCATTTTCTAATTTAGGGTAAATAACTGATATAGCTGACTCGTTGTGGATTATTTTATAGAAAAACTTACCCTATTTAAATAAAATTATTTAAGATTAGATGAGACTTTGTGAGATTTTAGTAGTTAAAAATAGCTTAATTGAACGTATTTGAAAGAGCTTAGTTGTTAGGTTAGCCAAACCAGGTCTTAAGAAAGCTCGTAAAGCATCACAATTCTCAAAACGTTAATCAATACGATTATATCAACGTTTCAAAGCACTTCATGGTTCACACCATGGGGTGTTTTTTTGATGATTTTTAGCAAAATTCACACCACTTTTCACACCAAATTCACACCATTATTTTTTAAGATTGCGAAAGGCAATTTCTCCAACAGCCATTGGGATTACATTTGAAGTGTTGACATAAGTCTTAGTTGTAATCGTATCACTATGAGTGAGTGCTTCAGAAATAGCTTCCATAGAGGTTCCAGCCTGTTTAGCAAGTGTGGCTCCTGTATGGCGTAATTTGTGCGGTGTAGCGTGTGTCAATTCCTTGTGACGGCGTTTAACTGACTTCATTTTGTTATTGAGATAATCAGAGTGTAAGGGGCTATTCACATTGCCTTTCGTGTCGATATAAGTAAAGACATATTGTTCGTCAGATTGGATAATACCAAATTTTGCCAACTCAGTTTTCTGTTGTTTTTTCCAAGATTGGAGCAAGTCAACAAGTTCAACAGGGATTTGAAAGGTTGTTTTTTTGTTCCCCTTTGTAGATTTTGGATGTTTGTATTTATCTAAAGCTTGGACTAATTGGATTTCCTGTTTCTTAGTGTTGATGTGTTTCCATTGTAAAGCGTAACTTTCGGATTTTCTATCACCTAAGAAAAAGGTGGTATAGAATAATACATAATCTTTGAACGATAGTTTATCGTTTTCTAAGTCTTCTTCAAAAGCTTTGAACCATGCTTGAAGTTCCGCCTGAGAAAGATATAAATCTTCATCATTTTTAGATTCCTGTAGCTTGATTTTCTTAGTGGCTTTGATGCGACTGATTGTTTTTGATAGTCGGTTCGTTTCGATATATTCCAATTCTTCAGCCCAGTCAAAGATAGAATTAACGTAGCTCCTGATAACTTTGAAATTTGCATATTCCTCGGCTTTTTGAGTTAAGAGATTTAAAACAACTTGTTTATTTTGGTTAAGAAATTCTATCGAATAATTACCGAGTAAAGGCAAAATGTGTTTTCTAAAAGCAATTTCTGTACCAACTATAGTTGCTTGAGAAGGTGGTTTAGCAGTAGAAGTAGTTTGACCTGCTTTGTAGGATTCCCACCAAACGTTCTGATAGAATTCTGAAAAGAGAATAGAACCGCTATTTTCCAATGAAGCAGAACCTCCACTAAGAAGTTTATCAATCTTGTTTTGAAGTTCTAGTTCGTATTTTTTTGCTTCACTCCTTGTCTTGAACCGTTTTTCAATCACTTTCTTATCAACACCTAGTGAAGATTTAACTTCCTCAGGAATGTAGATTCGTAAGCGATAAGTTCCATTTTTAGTTTTTGTAATTGACATAGTATTCTCCTTTTTAATTGAGCTAGAAAAATACCGTGATTTCATTATAACAAACCACGGTAGAAATGCTACTGATTTTGTAACCAGCGATTGATTCCAGTTTTATCGAATCGAACTGTTTTTCCAATACGGATAACTGGCAACCCTTTTTTTATCCAAGAATCAAGTGTGTTATTAGAGATTCCAAGATAGTTACAGGTTTGTTGTTTATTCAAAAATGGACTGATAAAATTGCTATTGTTCAATCGATTTTCGATTTCTTGCTGGATTAAGTCAGCGATTAGTAGTTGGATTTGATGAACCTGTTCGTCAGGTAGAATAACTTGCATGTTGTTACCTCGCTTGAGTTTTTAATGTTAGTATGAGATAATAGCAACAACAGAGATAGTTGTGCTATTTTTGTTTATTGTTGGGGTTATCAATGTTGGTTTGGTCGCTGGTATTGATAACCTTTTTATGTTTATTCCATTGCATATTTTTGATGACTGTCTTAACCAAAATATCTATCGTTTTATTTTTGGTGTATGATTTAGAACTGGCAAATTTAAAAGAATGGAATTTTCTATTTTGCCACGTATCTATAAAGTCATTAATCTGGGGTGTCGTATGTTGGGGTTGTGATAGGTTATAAGACTTATCTATTGTTATAAGATAATCTATTCTACGAACGAATTGTCCAGAATCCTCGTTATCATTTTCTTTAGCGATTTCAAAAAAAGGAATAGGTTTTTTTGTACTCGTAATGATGATAACTTTAGCGGAGCCTATCTTGTTGTGATAACGAGCAGATATGGGACTTATCATATACGGGTCGAGGAGTTTTAACCAGTCTGATGCAGTCATGCTACTACCTCGCATATCGTCTAGGAATAGAATTTCTTGCCCGTTGTAGTCATCGAAGGCATTGGTAGAAGCAGTTAAACTATAATCCCAGCGCTGATTAAATTTCAAAGCCACCTTCTGAATTATATCTATCAACTCTTTTGCAAATCTAGTTTTTCCAGCACTGCTTGGGGCAGAAATGAAAAGGATTGTCTTTTTAAATTTGCCCTCTTTTAGCTCGGCTACAGTCTGATAGCTTTTTTGCTCTCCAGCGGTTTCGATGGCTTCATTTACTTTTTGCTTATGTCTACCATAGACTGCATAATATTCATTTGTCAGCATAATATTTTCTTTCGTGATGTCTCCAGCTAGTATTTTTTCAACCAACCAGTCAACGCTGAGATTGGTTTCTTTAGCTTTCTTAGTGGCTCGTCCTTTGACCCACGTTGCCATACTACGGTGATAAATGCTTTTGTAATCCTCTCCTAAGACTGTTGTAACATCCTCTGGCTGATATTGATGCTTGGTTTCGTCTTTGGCATGAACTAGATAGGCAAGGCAATTATCATAGCCATAGCGACCAGATTTTAGTTTTTCAAGATATTGGGGTTCAACCCCGATAGCTAGAGCTATTCTGTTTAGTGATGCTCCTTTTTCAAACTTAAAGAGAAAATGGATATGTTCGGCTTTCTTTTCGATTACATTTTTCATCGATTCTTGATTCCAAACGTTTACCTCGTCTTTATTATGTTTGATTCCGTAAGCTTCTTTAACAGTAATATCAGCCCTATTTAGTTTATCAGTGACTGTCTCAAGCAGTGGGCGGATATTACTTTCATCTCTAGCCTGCTTTAAAGCTGTTTTATCTTGCCAAGTTTTCCAGTGTTCATCTTCTAGTTGTTGGACCAACATGATAGCAGTTAGATTTGCGTCTTTTTTATTTTTGTGCATTATTAAGAACTCCTTGTGTTAATTATTCTTCTAACTATTCCCTAGATAAATCAAGAGATTTATTTTTTATAAATCGCACAAATCCTTGATATTCCTAGGTTTTTTTAATATGCACGGCACTTGACAAGCCCAGTGCCGTGCAGGCGTAAAAATAGTTAGATTTAAAAGTGTTTCATCTTTTTCAAAGATGACCGACCTTATGACTCGTCGGCTTCGTCATGAATCCATTTGTTGATCCAACAGATTCCTCTAGTTGGAACACAAATGGATTATATTTCGTCTATTCTTCAAACCACGGCGTTTCATAGAAGTGTGGCACTTCCCACTTTTTACCAGAACCTAAAACCCGAGCCAGTCCCTGCCCTTTTCCGTAATTTCTTTTAGGCATATCTGCAAAACCAGACATCAAATATTTACGTTCATCAGCAGAATCGGCTGCACCTCCAAGCATAATGACGGCATCGGAACAGTTGACACGAGCCAGGGAGGGTAAAAATCCTTCTTTTGTTGCAAACTGGCTTATAGCAATGATATGAATACCAGCAGAACCACCAGTCGCAGATAAACGGTTAATTGCAGTAGTCCAGCGAGAGGTGATTTTTAAGCTTTTGTCAACCTTATCAAGAGATTCAAGAGAAGCGTTTAGATTCCCTAGCTCATCAAAGAACAGCCCGATATTCGGCATGTCTTCCATTTCAAGGTACTTCTCTTTATCAGCATCATTTATTTTGGCTAGTCGTTCATCCATCACGGTACACCAATATTCAGCACGTTCGACTATTTTAATAGGGTTTGATTGACCGTTAAATTCTTTTACATATCTATCATACTTAGCAGAATTATATTCGACAACCCAACTTTGTAACAACATTAAACGAGCCATATAACGACCAGCAAGAACGGATTTTCCTGCACGAGTGCGAGCAATGATGCTCAAATGTGGTACAATATCGGAATACCAAACAAGGTCATTAGATAAACGAATAGCATGTTTATTATCATTGATAAACTCTTTCAATAAATCGGATTTATCTTTGACATGAAATCTTTGAGAAGTTAATGTATCTTCTAAATGGAAGATAATATAACTATCTCCAGCGGTTAATTCAGAATTAACGACCGTAAACCTTTGATATTTACCTGCTAATATCCCTGACACCCGTTGCTCAAATTTTTCACGGTCAGCACGTTCCCAGTTTGCAATATTTTCAATAGCAATGTATCCCTCATTCAAATCATCGTTAATCCACACATGTAGTTCTGGCATTTCATCGCCATAGCGAGTTGAGTTTGAAAGTTTTAGAACATCTGTTATTTGTTTGTCATTGAATAATCGCTTCAATTTTTGGGATAACCTATTGGCTTCATTAGACATGACTGGTATCGAAATAGTTGATACCTCTTCACGTAATGACCAAGTGTACACTAAACATAAGAAGCTAAAGAAGTCTATAATAGCAAAGAATAGCAACAACTTACTCAGATATGGTTTTAATAGTTCTATTGAATAGCTTATGTAGAGTAGCAAACCAGTCATACTAATTGTAACCGTAAAGGCTATCAGCCAGAGTTGATAGCCTAGAGGTTTACAATTAGGAGTAGCTTTGATTCTACGATATCTACGGTTACGCATTACGTTGAACCACAGCTACTGAGTCAGCAGCATACCAACCAAGCCCATTTTGAAGAGCACCGCCACGAACATTGTAAAATTTTAAAGTTATACCAAAGTGAGTATCCACTCTGTTTTTGGTTTTGATGGTATACTGTAAATCATTTTTTACATCAGTAATGTTATACTTGTATTTACCATCTTCAGTTTCTTCCGCAGGAGATACTGAATATACAATAAGTTCAGGGATTGTATCTGTTGTATATTCATTGCCGGTTTTATCGCTTACGAATGATTTGATTTGTGTTGATTGTTTTAAAACCTCAGACAAAGGTTTAATCCAAGTTGGTTTTGACATTTTTGGGTCCTCCAATTTTCTAAAATTGTCTAAAAATTCTTTTTAGACGAGTTATCAAGATATATTCGTGAAAAATCTGAAAGATTAATTCACTTGTTAACATAAATTCAATTTCTGAACTATGTTTAATAGATAAAGTTATAAATGATATATCGTTTTCTGAATACCATAACTTTATTAATTCAACAGGGACTTTCTCAAAATACCAATCTTTAGTTTGATATTGGTATGTAACTGTAGAAAGTTTTGTCATACGATACATAAATAGATATCGTAATTTATTTTGAAAGAATTTCTTCAATAGTATTCCTCCTTTCCAATATGATTATAGGTTGTCTTTTACATCCGCCCTACAATTACATTATACAATAAATCCCAGTATAAGCAACACGAGGAAAAACTATATAAAAGTAAAACGTGTTACAAAGATTGTATTTTTCAGTTACAAAAAACTAATTCTGTTGTAAGCTTTTTTGTAAATAATGATTATTACAATAGTTATAGAATTACATAAAGGAATTTATAGAAAAGGAAATATTATATCTAGCAAGACAAAAAGAATATAAAGAAGTAAAAATGTAATGAACATTTCATGTTTTAAATAATATTATTGTAAATAAAAACCTCTACTCTTGATTACATTGTAATATAAAATGATAGAAATGCAACTTTTAAAAATTTGACAAATAAACAAAACGTGTTACAATATATATGTTATAAGTTACATCTTGGACAGATATTAAGAAAGGAAGTCGAATAATGACAATAACAGAATTTATTGAGTTGCATCAAGCTATTTATAGATTAGAGAGAAATACCTTTAATAAGATTAAAACAAAGGTTTCAAGAGAATTACAAAAAATCCCATCTTGGTTTGAATTGCAAGAAACACAAACTGTGGGAAAAACAACAGCTTACATTTTAGATGAGGAAACTAAAAAAGCATTGACTATAGCAATGAGACCATATTTTCAGAAATTAGCCCGTATTCAAGCAGAGGACTTGAACCAACCCATTAAAGTTACAGAAACTGATATAGAAACAGGTTTTGTTAGAGATAGTAGAACATCTGATGAAGGATATCATTATACAGTTCCGAAAGAAGATAAAATGTATGTTATGATAGAATCGCTTTTTAATGAACGTTTTGAACTAGATGAACATGCTTGGAATGAAGATTATACTACTCATCAAATTTTTATGTCTGATGAAGAAGCAGAGTTGTCGGATAGTGTGGCTATAGCTAGCTATAGATTAAGAAATCCTATCCAAAACTACGTGAAAATAAAAGATTAGATTTAAGAAAAGCACAGAGAAAAATATCTCTATGTTTTTTTTATGATAAAATAATGGTGATATTTTATTTTCATTATGAAGGAGTTTGTACAGATGCCTAAAGGAAAAATTCAATCAGTAGAACCGATGGTAGCTGACTTGGTTAATGGTTGGCTAAAATCGTATAATTTAAATTACAAGTTAGAGCAAGAATCGTTAAATACAGATATAGATAATGCACTAGATGAGTATTTATCAAAAAGTGGAGGAAAGGGAGGAAATCGTCCAGACGTTAAATTATTATTAGATTCAAATATATACATCAACTTTTATGATAGATATTATCGTAATGAATTTTTTCCAACTTTCTGGCTTAATTTTGTGAGTATTTTGAATTCAGATGTAAAAGTTCCTGATATAGTGGTTTCAGAGAATTATCAAGAACCATGGTTTAGGGACTGGTTAGATGATAACTACGAAAAAGATTTAATAGACCATAAATCTTATGCTAGAGAGTGGAGTGAAGTAATTCAATATATTCAAGATAGTCCTTTATATAAAGATACTGCTCTCTCATCGGAAAAAGGTTGGGCGAATGAAAAAATTGCAGACCCTTGGTTGATTGCTATTGCTAAAAGTGAGAACTATACTATCGTAACTGATGAAATTAAAAATATTAATCTCAACGCTATGAATACTAGTAAAAATGCTAAAGTTCCAGACGTATGTGAAGAACTTAATGTTAGATGTATTTCGATGAACCAATTTTTTGAAGAAATTGGCCTATCTATCTGATGCTGAACTAGTTGAATTATAGTAGTATCGAATCTTTGACATGAATATATTAGAGGTTGAAAGTTATTGAAATAGGCTCATTGTCAACTGAAATCGGAATAAGAAAATTGATGCAATAGAATATAGAGAAAGCCTTGGAATGATTCCAAGGCTTTTTAGCTATCTATAGATACAAGGAAAAAGTTGTTAGAGTAGATGATTTTATTAGATACCCTTGTTTTGAAAAATATTAAACTATATGTTATTAAAGACAGATTGTATTGAGTACTGAATTATACAAAAATTACTAATGAATTGAGAATTTTGCATTTGATTATACTATAGAGAATATTAGTCAAATAAAATTGTTTTGTTTTCACTAATGCATTTCTTATTATCATCCCAATAGTTAATACTTTCAAAGCTTCCTTTTCTTAAATAAAGGGGTAGCCTTTTTCTTATTTCATCTTGCATTGGTATTTTATCGATTTCTTTTAGATTCCACCATTTTGGCTCACCTTCATCAGATGTGCTTAGTTCACCAGTAAACTGAGTACATAAAAAGTCATAGAAGACAAATCTCTCATTACCAATTGAATTAGTAAAGCCTGAAATTCCTTTTAATTCAAGATTTAATGCGGTAAGTCCAGTCTCTTCCTTGAGTTCCCGTAATGCAGCTTCAAAAAAACTTTCAGGGAATTCAACTTTTCCCCCCGGTGGAATCCAGCCAGGAAAATTATCGTGCTTTCTATTAAGTAATAAAATTTCTTGATTTTTCAAAACGCAAATGTTAACCCAGTTTTTGATTTTTTCAGTCATATTATTAGCCTCCAACAAGTATTTTTTCATATAAAAGTCTATATGTCAAGAACTATAAGCTATTTATGATTGTGACAAATGTATCTCAGCCAAAGATTAATAATTTTCACACAATAGCTGATTAACTCTCAGATATGACGATAAAATAATTTTTACAAGACTGGTTAACTTTATTATACTGTGACAAAATACAGAATTTCTTTTATTTTCTGTATATATTTTTTATTGATTCAAATGGGAGATATGTGGGTCTTGTTTTACCTTTTAAATGGTGTGAACTTTTTGGTAAAATCTAGCTCAATTTGTGTATTTTTAGGGTAAAATTCACACCATTCAACTGAAATTGATTCAAATTAGATGAAATTCTGTTTTCTGTAAATGTGGGAAAACATTGATTTTAAGCGGATATTGAAACTTATTCAAATAAAAGTGTTTCCAACCAGGTCTTAAGAAAGCTCGTAAAGCATCACAATTTAGTAAACGTTAATTCGAAAGAATTACTATACTTACAAAGAGCACCTTTCGGGGTGTTCTTTTTTGTACTTTCTTGCTAAATTGGTGCAATTGACACAGTTGTTGCGACTTTAGTCGCTTACAAATGTGGCTGCAACTTGACGAGGTCAGTTGCCTCAAAACGTTAATCAACACGATTATATCAACGTTTCAAAGCACTCAAAAGTTTACCTTATTTTTACCTTATTGTTTTAGAGATTTTAAAGCAAATTCACCAACTGCCATAGGAACTACATTAGAAGTATTGACATAAATCTGAGTTGTACCTGTATCGCTATGTGTTAGTACTTTATAGATTCCATAGTTTAATCCAGTTTTAGCCATTTTATTTTCTCCTTTATTTTATTATTTTTTGAGTACTAGCTTCTCAGCAGAAACATTGAGAGCAGGTACCACAGAATTTCCATTCAGCGAAGTGTCTGATAAGAAAATAGGATTAACTGCTTCAACAAGAGAATCTTCTGGAAGGACTGTTGTAGAAGCCGGTGTAATAACGTGGAAGGTACCATGAGTTTCACTATTTAGAATATGTCTTTGGCACTTTCCTTCCTTACCAAAGACATAACGTGGTGCGTTTCCTAATTTTTCATAGTAAGCTAGACCGATAAATTCTGGTTTCATTTTTAAAGTTTCTGGGATCATAAGTTTTTTCCTTTCTGATTGTAAAATAAAAAGAGTTAAGCTGGTAGCTTCACTCTTGAGTAATAATGAATTGAAAGTTTACTTTTAAACATTCTAGTATAAAATTGTACTTCACTTTGAGGAAATCCAGTAGCTATTGATTTTTTAGCTATTGTATTTAAATCACTGAGAGTTTGAGAATAAAGTTGAGCTTGTAGTTTCTCAGATTGATTAAACATACCATAGGTAAATTCATAGTTATCATAGAGTCGTTTACATTGTAGTGCGAAAAAAGTTTGTCATTCTTCTTTATTGTAATAAGTAAAAAAGCTACTAAGTGAAAAAAGGAAAGAACTTAGTAGCTTGAGAGTAGGTCTATCTAACTAGATAGACAGCAGTAAAAAAAGTTATTTGGTTGAAGGATCCCTCCTTCACGGTGGCAACGTTTAGCAAGGTGCTTTGCATCAATTACTATCGCTTTCCCAGCCAATCTCATTGGGGAGTCATTATCATACCTTTAAGATTCTCTTACGCCCTTTGGCGAAGCCAGTTCACTTTACTATTCGGAAAAGTGCGAAAGTCCGAAATGCGTGGAAGCCCACAAGAATGGAGTCTTGTTTTCTATCTTCACTTCAACCATAAAACAGACTTGACTTTTCTTTCCAAAACGTTTACAATAAAGGTACGAAGTATAGTGTAGTTTTGGCAATCAGTCCTCTGGTTGTCAGACGCACTTTTTATTTAATTTTCAAAGATCGTGATTTAGCCTTGAAGATAAGGTTATTATTTTCAAACAATATACAACTATTAGTTGTTGATTATATTATACAACCATAGGTTGTGAATGTTAATGCTTTTTTGAAAAAAATTTAAAAATATTTTTTTAAGGGGAACGATAATGGATCTTGCGGAACACCTTAAGACTTTGAGAAAACAGGCTAAAATGACCCAAGCTCAAGTCGCAAAATCTATCGAAATTTCGCAACAAGGATACGCTTATTGGGAGCAAGGTAAAAAACGTCCAAGTTATGACAATCTCGTGAAGATTGCCAAACTCTTTAATGTATCTGTCGATACCTTGGTATCAAATGAAACCAATGATGATATTGACTTATCAGAAGTAGAATTGCTCTTCAGAACCACATCAGACGGTATGAGCAATGAAGAAAAAGAAATCTTTAAACAAGAGCTACTTCAGTTTATGAAGGAACGTAAGAAACTTTTCGGAGAAGGAAATGACTAGAAAAAAATTTTTAAAACTATTAAGAGAACAACGTGAAGTTCAAGTTCTTATTTCTTTGGTAGTTCTTTTATTTATAGTATTTCTTGGGATATTTCCAGATATAAAGAATTCTAATCTTTATTCTTTATTTGGTGTTTTGTCTTTTTTTTCTTTACTTATTTTTTCAGTGATTTATGTTCTAGAAACTATAATTACTGTGATGAAGGAATCAACTTATACTTTTTTATTGATGGTCATACTAGTTCTTTTAGTTATGGTACCATTCCAATTTATTAAACAGTGGGATATCAACGCTGTAAATACATTTTTAACAGTTGCAATTGGAATAGGAATAAATTATGCCATTGATGGTGTATTAGGCATTGTTGATGGAGAAATATTAGACTTTCAAAGAAAATTACTAACAAAAAAGTCTTCTATTACAAAAATATTCTTTAATACTTTATATATTTCAGAATGTTTAATGTTTAGTGTTGTTAAAGAAGGTTCTATTGTAAAATACTTTGCAAATTTTAATGGATTTTTTAAAGATAATGAACAGTATGTATTTCTTATTTCTGCTTTACTAACATGGGTTATAACGGTTGCTCTTTCTCTTGTCGTGGCATGGGCTGTAAAAAAGGAACTCAATAGTGAATCAATAAGAAAGCCAAGCAGGTTCCCAAAAAGAAGAATTCGTCAGAGAAAATCCTCTTATAAAATAAGTTGTAAAAGTAAACAAAAATCATTATTAGATTTTTTCCATAGGTAGTTCTTTTGGAAAACTAAAAGTTTATGTACAATTGACTAAACTAGAGCTAAATCTTTGATACAACTGAATTAGAAGCATAAAGTACATTCTTTAAAAAGTGTACTTTATTTTTATTTTGTACATTATTTTGAAGTGTTATTTTGTATATTTTCTAGTTCATAACATCATCTGATTTAAGGAATTGATTTGTACATTTTTACTCTAATAGGTGCAGAAGAAGTAGTGGTTCAATTGTACATTTTTTGCTACTCATTTAAGGTCTTATTGATAGAAAGATATAGATTTTTACTCGTGGTGCTAGTTAATCTCAAAGTATCTCAGATTATAAGTCAGTACAATTTGCTCCATTCTCAACTGCAATCCTGTTAAGCCTCTAGCTAGTGTTTGTTCGACATCAAAAAAAGCACAAAGTTCTGAAAATCGAGTTTCAATAGTCCGTCTCATAGCAATTAGTTTCCAATGATTATGTTGTTTAGCTCTTACCATATTTTGACGTAAAGGCGTCCAAAGATGGTAACCTTTCTGTTTCAACTGTTCTCTGAGTTCATAGCTAAGATAAGCTAAATCAGCTAAAACATAGGGTTGACAACAATTTTCTAGTAAGTCATCAACTGCCCTAATATCATGTGCTGAGGCAGGCGTTACAACATAATTCAGAATATAGCCTGATAGGGTGACAACCAGCATATGTACTTTGAATCTAAAGAACCAAAGGTGCTTAGACGGATTGTAACCAATGTCGGCTAGTTCATTAAAAACATGTGCTCTATGGTTACGGACTGGTTGACAAAGTGATAAGAGGAAACTATCTATGATGACAAAAATTTGAGTATTTATGGCTTGCCGAATAATTTGGACTAACTAAATCAACTGCCTTGACAGTCGATTAAACCGACTTCTTTCAAGGAGACACCCACAAGGATTCTTGTTTAGAAGCACCGAATCAATCAAGAAGGATCACCCAGAGGTTCCAGCATTTGAAGAATATGACTAGCTACTTGAAGCAATAAACAAATCCCTATAAAGGGATTTGTTTATACCTATAATACCTTGTGCAAAATAGTCGTATATATCAAAATCAGAGTCACGTTACCTACTATTAGACCAAAAGTCGCAAGCAAAGTCTTTGCTGTACCCAGCTTAAAATCTGCACTAATCAAATATGGCCAAAAGCATACCATTGGGAGAATGGCTATTAACACGCATACATAGTCAGGAAAGCTTGTCCAAAGAAAGCGTGTCGTCTCTAACCAGTGACCCCATGAAGGTATCATTATTTTGCTTATAGTGAAAAGTATGCATATAAGGTGGACCATCAGAAGATAAATAGCATACTTTGTCTTACTTAGTACTTTTTTCTTTTTCATTTTGCCTAATTATCCCTGCAAATTCTTCTATCGCTCTGCTGCAATATTAGAACTAAAATTAAAATTAACTATATCATTATTCGAATCAAGGTCTAAATTCATAAAATAATGATTCCAAAAAAATTCATTGTTACCTGCTCCCCACTGCACGCCATAATGACCCAAATATTCATCTCTTGGCTCGCTTGGAGTCAGCCATATTTTTTTCCCAAATACTTTCGTGAACTCGTTTTCGTCAAGCTTCTTTAGCAAATCTATACCATCTATATTATATGAAATTCCATATTTTTGGCAACAGCTGTGCACTCAGAATCGAAGCAAACCTGCGTAACTACACAGTCCTTCAGCTCCGTACTCTTCCTCTTATCTCCGTAAACACCTATACATCCGAGAACTATATTCTTCTTTACAAGAAGATAGGTAGATCGCGTAACTGCTGAGTCATATGACTTAAAGCTGTTTGGTATGCTAAACCCAGCTCCTTGGTATTTAGAATAGCTTCCCGTTGTCAAAAGCTCATTATAATTAGGATAATCATGTCCACCATTTGACACATAGATTTCAAACCCCTGGTCTATCAAATCCGAAATCTTAGTCTCTGTAAGATGAATTTCAGTTCTGTAAATTTTAAGTGGAGGTGCGTTATCAGGTAGACCTATAATTATATATACAAACATCAAAAACACGAATATCATAAGCACTGCAACGATACCTATCCAAGATTTCCCGGTTATCCTTCGTGCATTGAAAAGCGCCATTATAGAAGGCGTGATTATAGCAGCACCAATTGGCGCCGCCCCATGACGGAACATGCCCATGACCTTAAAGGCAATTACAGCGCTAATTAGTATTAAAACTATGTGCACTGCATACTCTCCTACGCTTAGCTTACTCGTTCTAGTCTGATTATTTGCTGGGGCATCGTACACTGGAACACCGTTCTCAAAGGTGTTCTCCATTCTATAACGCAGCCAAAACAATATTCCAATAAACACAACTGCCAAGAAAACTAGCATTCCGATAAAAACTAATTTTTCCATATGTAACCTTTTGTCTGACCTAATTATCGTCCATCAAAATTCATATCTAGTCTACCACATTACAAGAAATATTAAAAGAATAGGATTATCTTAATAATATTTTATTAGCAAATCCAACTGAAATAACTGAATTAAGTAATACTAATGTATGGTGGATATGTAAGGAAAACTCAAATCATCGATACAAACTTAAAATTAATGAAAAAATTAAGTATAAAAAGCTCTCATTAATAAGTTGCCCAATTTGCAAAGGTTTAAGAAGAAAACAGGAGCATTTTGTTAGATTAAAGATATACTAGAGAATACTAAAATCAAACAAAGTAAAAACACTCTAAAGTTCATTAAATTGATTATAGAGTGTTTTTTGTTGTCAAAATGTACATTTGAAAAATTTTTAGTTTTCACTTAAATAAAGTACATTTTCATCTGAATTGAGAGTAGCCAAAATTTCCAGTGTTCACTTAAATAAAGTACATAATTGAGTATAAATGGCTAAAAAAATTTTTGGTTACTTGGGTGTGCTAATTTCCAGTGGACAATCGTCCACTTTTTCTATATAATTATTGTTAGTTAATAAAACAACAAAAGCTTCGAGGAGGTATTATGGATACACGATACAGCCAAATTAAGGAAGTTGCAAATCGTTATATTTACAAGTATATCAAGGAGAATGACTCTTCTCTTTTGGGGTATGACTTTGAAGGATTTTTCAACCATATTGTTGAGAGTCACAATATCAAGGTAATGGAGCATCATTTTTCCAGTAGAAAGATTGAGGGGCTGACTTTAATTGATGAGAGTGGTGTTTCTTTCTCCTATGAAAAGGAAAATCCACAAGTAAAACAGAACTTTACAAAGTGCCATGAGTTGTGGCATTTTCTGCTAAAGCATACTGGCTCTTTCTTTACAGAGTTAAAGGATGATTCTTGCTCTATCTTTGAGAGCGAAGCAAATCTTTTTTCTGCATTTGTGCTTATGCCAAGCATTGTTTTGCTCTCAAAGATATTTTATAGGCATGATAGTTTCTCACAAGTGATGAAGGATTTGAAGGTTTCAGCTGAAGCCTTGGTCTATCGCTTGAGAGACTTATTCAGTCACGAAACGACTCATTCATTAGATGAGGTTAATCATGCAATTCAAGACTATAAAAATGGTCAACTAGGTAGAATTATGGATATGTTTAGCTTATTGAAGTCCTCTATTATCGCAGAGTACCAGCAAGTCATGATAGATATGCTGGCTAAGATCTATCATTTGCTGACTAGAGACAGCTATCTGTCAGACCGACAAATCTATGAATTAAAGGATAAAGAGTTTAGACAGACTTTGAAAGCTGAAAAATCAGATATTTCTTGTGGTCAACTTTTTGATTATGGTAAAGTCATTTACTTTGCTTGGAAAAAGGATAGGCTAACAGAGAGACAAGCTGTTAGTAAAGCCAAAACACAGTTATTGTTAGAAAGGGCATGAGATGTTTAATGGTACAAAATTAAAACAAAAACGTGAAGAGTTAGGGATGAAACAAAGCGAGATTGCACGGCTTCTTGATATTAATCGCTCTTCTTATTTCTCTTGGGAAAATGGCAGAGCAGTCCCCAATAAAGCCAACTTGAAAAAGATTTCTGAGATTCTAGGTGTAACAGAAGCGTTCTTCTATGAAGAAGAAATTGCTATGCTTTATAAGCAACTGAATCCTACTAATCAGACCAAGGCTATGAACTATGTTAAAGACTTAGTAGATAAGCAATCTAATATTATTGCTATGCCTACCTTCCCTTATCGTGTCTATGAAAGCCTATCAGCTGGTATTGGTTCATCTGTGTATGATGATAAAGACTACGATACGGTTTATTTCGATGAGGAGTTGCCGCATGATTTTGCCTCCTGGATTGATGGGGATTCCATGGAACCAACATATCATAACCACGACGTGGCCCTGATTCGAGAAACTGGTTTTGACTATGACGGTGCTGTCTATGCTGTTGTCTGGAACGACCAGACCTATATCAAGAAAGTCTACTGCGAAGACGAAGGACTGCGTCTGGTTTCTATCAATAAGGACTATAAAGACAAGCTCGCGCCATACGATGATAATCCTCGTATTATAGGGAAAATCGTAGGAGCCTTTACACCTTTGGAGGGCTGATATCGATTATTTTGACTATTCACGAGAGACAAAGTCTGATATTGTCTTTGTGGATATGAAATTCTTATATACCAGTGTGGAGCGCAGAAAATAGATTGGTGGGCGTCCAACTGGTGTATTAGATGGACTAAAATTATCGACAGCATATATTTCCCTTTCCAGTCAGCAAGGGAACACCAGGACCGTGGCATGATGAAATTGAACCTAAATTATGTTATACTTTTAGTTAAAGTATTTGGCGAGTAATCTTATATCTCAAGAAAGGGAATAAATGAAACAAACCACCTTATTTTCATTTGAAGAAGAGTATGATACTATTGATAGTATCGCTAAAAAAATGGATTTTAATATAGAGACACCAGGTTGGCCTGATAAGTTCGGTCAAAAATTAAGGAAATGGACTCAGGAAAATACGAAAGATAAAATTAGAACCCTGAGTTTATTTTCTGGAGCGGGGGGTCTTGACATAGGCTTTAATGATGCAGGTTTTGAAATAGTTGAATCGGTAGAAGTAGAAAAAGAATTTTGCAAGACTCTTGAGATAAATAGTGGATCATCAAAGACTTTTCCTGAGGCTAAAGTGAATTGTATTGATATTAGAAAATTTACAGGAGATAACTTAGGAAAAATTGATTTCATTATTGGAGGTCCTCCATGTCAAACGTTTAGTGCTGCTGGAAGAAGGGCCAGCGGAGTGTTGGGTACGACTGATGAAAGAGGTACATTATTTGAAGAATATGTCAGATTGTTAAAAAAGCTTTCTCCAAAAGGTTTTTTATTTGAAAACGTCTATGGAATTATAGGTGCCAGAGGTGGTGAGGATTGGAAAGGAATACAAAAGGCGTTTTCTGATGTTGGATATCACCTTTATTTTCGTATCTTGGATGCGGCTGATTATGGAGTTCCTCAACATAGAGAGCGTTTAATTATTATTGGATTAAAAGAGGGGGAGTTTAGTTTCCCTCGCCCAACTCATGGACCTGACTCAATAGAAGGAAGAGAGTTTTACAATGCTTCAACTGCAATAAGGGGCGTAAAAAGTAATGAGAATATTGTAGAGAATCAGCTTGGCGGAAAATATGGCTATCTTTTAAATGATATCCCGCCAGGATTAAATTACAGTTTCTATACTGAAGAGATGGGACATCCTAATCCAATTTTTGCTTGGAGATCTAAGTTCTCTGATTTTCTATATAAAGCTGATCCAATGACACCAACCAGAACAATAAAAGCTTCTGGTGGTGCATATACAGGACCATTGCATTGGGAAAATAGGTTTTTCTTTTACGAAGAGTATAAAAGATTACAAACGTTTCCTGATGATTATGAAATAAGTGGTAGTAAGAAAATTGCAGTTAAACAAATAGGAAATTCGGTCCCACCGCAGTTAGCTAGAATGTTAGCAATTGCCGTTAGAGAGCAGGTTTTTGGAACTTCATTTCCTCTTAAACTTAGTACTTTGGATAGAAATGAAACATTAAATTTTAGAAAACGGAAAAGGCAACTTACCCGAATATACAAAGAAAAAGCAAGGGCCGCTATTGAATCTTTAGATAAATCAATAGTGATAAAGCCAGAATCACGTTCTTACTATGCTTCGATTAATAATGTGTTTGATTTTAAAGAATGTGAAGAAGAAGAAGCTCTTTTTCATATTGAAGTAATCTGGGAAGATAAGTTAATTTTTATCATAACAGAAGTTAAAAAGAAAAATTCTGAAAAAATTATTGAAATAGAAGTTAGTTCCGAAAAAGTTGGTTGGAATAAAAATATTGGAGGGATTGTTCTAGATATTAGGTCATCAGATCCAATGGCATATACAGTTGCTTGGAAAGCTTTTGAGGCTGAATTAATCAAGAATTCAATAAAGGCTGACTTGGTTCAATTGAATGGCTATTATCAATATCGTCCCAAGCTTTCATTTGATGTAAAGTTACATAGCAAAAGTAAACTGCTAAATATTATTCAAAGTGTCTTAGTTGGAGAATATACATCAAAAAATATTACAACAGATGTTCTGGCAGAGGCTTGGAATATTCGAAAAGATGAGGTTAGAAAATACGCAGAACTTTTAAAAGAGATTGGATACGAAATTAGAAATAGTAATACCAACCCACAAATAAAACAGGATGAATGGCTGATTCCGTATTCATTTCCGACGTTAACTCCACTTAGTGTGCAATTATGGAAAAAATTATAGAGGTTTAATATGGTGCATGAAAATGAAACACACATTGATATTTTTAATAATAGATATGAGTTTTATCCAGAATCTTCAATAAAAATTACGTTTAAGCAAGGAAAACAAAGCAAAGAAGCTAGGTTACGGTTTGAAGAAATTTCACGTACACTGAAAGCAGATTACCTTAAAAATCGACTGCTTAGAATCAATTCTGCAGATTTTTCAGAATTAGAGGATAGTGAAAAAAATATCTTATCTCGATTAGTTGATGGGATTACAAGCGAGGTAGGTAGAGCACTAGTGGGACTGACTTTTTTGCAATTGACAATTAAAAGTATTAATCCTATTCAAAATATCAGATTACACAAGGGTAACAATAATAATAACAATTTTTCATGGGAAGAAGGAATTTCTATGAGAACCCTAGATAGAACTTTTAATACTCCATTCCTAAGAGAAATGGGTTTCCTAAATTTGAACAGAGATGGAGTTTTTATGACGAGAAGTTTGTCTGAAAATTACCCCTACACTTCTCTTTATAAAGCACAAATGAAGGGCCCGTTTAAAGAGTGGATTACTGTTGTAAACTTTATTGAAGAGAACCCCAAAAAATCCTCTGTTGCTTTAGATTTTATGATGGTTTTACTGTCAAATAGGTCTGTAAAGTTTAATGAACTAGTTGAAAAAACTTGTCAACTAGCAACAAATTTTAAGGATAGAACATTCGAAGATTACAAGGAGTTTTTAGAAAAATTTTTTAATCAAACAAATTATTCGGCGAGAGCTTTTGAAGTGGTTCTTCATGCTTTATATCAGGTACTGGATTCAAACAATTTTCTTTCTGATTTGGATTTAAAACCGATGACACAGATGAGGTCAGCAAATAAAAAACATGGTAATGTTGGTGATATAGAATTAGTTGAAAACGGGGAAATAATTGAGGCTTGGGATGCTAAGTTTGGGAAGCCGTATCTAAGAGATGAGTTAGAAGAACTAAATGATAAGCTAAATGAAAATATTTCAGTTAAGATTGCTGGATTTGTGTCAAATGTTGAGTTAGAATTGCGAGATGTTGAATCAAGACGGTATGAAATTGAATTTAATAGAGATACGAAGATTTATTTATATACTTTTGAGGAGTGGGTACAATATGTCATCAAGGATATTCCGCTGGAAGAATTACCAAGAATAGGATATGAGTGGGTAAATGCAGTCGTCGAAACATTTTCCAGAAAACGAATTGATCTTGCACCAATCGATGAGCCATGTTTTGATTGGTTAGAAGATTTGGCTAAAAGACTAGAAGAGACTAATTGATAGATTTACGAAAATATAGTTTCGATTGGATTTCAATTTTGTTTAGGAATAGGATGATTTTAAAAATACATTTATATAATAATTGCTAATCAAATATGTGGTATCTTGTAAATGTTGTAGTGAAAACAGTGACATTATATAATTACGGTGTTTTTAAGCAATTGCAAGCAAATAAAAAAGAGGTGTGATTCAATTCTTGTAACTTAGATAGGATGTATGATAATTGAAGAACTTTCAATCATGTTAGCTGAAACTTAAAATGATATGATTTTTAGTTTAGTAAGGTTGTTCAAGTGTTCTCTTGACGAGTTCAACAAGAAAAATTCCCATGATTTACTTAAAACTAATACAAGTTTATTGAAACAATTGCTAGATACAATTTGGAAAAATATGACAAATGCAGTGTTTTGAAATTGCCTAAGAGTATGAACTATAAAACCAGGTCTTAAGAAAGCTCGTAAAGCATCACAATTTAGTAAACGTTAATTCGAAAGAATTACTATACTTACAAAGAGCACCTTTCGGGGTGTTCTTTTTGTACTTTCTTACTAAATTGGTGCAATTGACACAGTTGTTGCGACTTTAGTCGCTTACAAATGTGGCTGCAACCGGACAAGGCCAGTTGGCTCAAAATGTTAATTAATACGATACTATCCACGTTTCAAATCACTCGAAAGTTTACCTTATTGTTTCTTTTTATATTCTTAAGAAATCAAAAGCAACATAAGTCGTCAGATCTTTATTATAAAAACATTAATTACCATTCTAGCATTATCTTCAGTCTAAAATCAGTATTTTGAGTTGTACGAAATTAGTTTTTGAATTTTGTCTAGTCTTACTTCATTTTCCCCTAAAGTTAAGTTTTTACTCAGAATCATTAGTTAAAAAGGAAAAAGAACGAGTTTTATATTTGGATTTGAAGTTTATAAAATTTTTAAAAGCTTCAGAGAAACATGGTATAATGTACCTAAAGGAGGTAGCATATGTCCTTAGATATAGATAAAGAAAAGATGACAATCATGGGAGTAGCTTTTGAAAACCGATCCGTTTTTAAGAGTGTTTGGTATGCTTTAAGTACAAATATGATTGAAGGATGGCGACCTACGGTTATTGATGTTGAAACACTGCGAGATGAAGCTCTTGCTCTGGGGATAACTCTTTAATAACATCTTGATTTGTTAAAAGATATTTTGTCCACTACATTTTTTCAATTGACTATTATTTGTCATAGATAGAACATTGCATTCAGAATAACGAAAAACGCATCAAAAATGGTGCGTTCTGTTTTTATGTTACCATAAAAGGAGGACAACAAATTGAAAATTTTTAAGGGAGAGTTTTATCGAATCTCTGTATTAACAGACAAGCTAGTAAGGTTAGAATACTCTCAAACTGGAAGTTTTGAGGATAGAACGACACAACTTATCTACAATAGAGATTTTGGCCAAGTTTCGTTAGATTATATCGAGACATCAAACGTACTAGATATTATGACGGACTATTTTCATCTGCACTTTAATAAAGGAGAATTTAACGCCGAAAATTTATTTATAGAATTAAAAGGAAATTTTGCCGTATATGGTAGTCGCTGGTATTTTGGTGAGTCTATTGAAACGTTAAAAGGAACAGCTCGGACTCTGGATAAGGCAGATGGAGCAATCTCGTTAGAAGATGGAATTATTAGCCGAAATGGGATAGCCTTATTGGATGATTCTCAAGGATTTATTTGGGATGAACAGTCTGGTTATATTGAGAGAGAAAATCAAATTGACCTGTATTTCTTTGCCTATGGGCATGATTATAGAGGAGCAATCAGAGACTTTTACCATTTGACTGGTTCAACCCCTTTGTTGCCAAGATATGCTTTAGGCAATTGGTGGAGTAGATATTGGCCTTATACGTCGGATGAATACTTGGATTTAATAGACAGATTTGAAACAGAGAAAATTCCATTATCTATCGGTGTTTTAGATATGGATTGGCATATCACTGACATTCCAGCTCGTTTTGGAAGTGGCTGGACAGGATATAGTTGGAATAAAAATTTAATACCTAATCCAGAGCAGTTATTGCAACAACTTCATGATAGAAAGTTGAAACTCTCCTTAAATGTCCATCCTGCTGATGGTATACGGGCTTATGAAGAAGCTTATCCTCGAGTCGCCAAACGATTGGGGTTAAATGTAGAATTAGAGGAACCTGCCATTTTTGATTTTTTTAATCCCTCTTTTAGAGAAGCCTACTTTAAAGATGTTCATTATGAGCTAGAAAAGCAGGGAGTAGATTTTTGGTGGATTGACTGGCAACAAGGGACACAAGGCATGTTGGATCCACTATGGCTTTTAAACCATTATCATTATCAGGATAGTTGTAAAAATGCAGAAGGTGGTTTGATTTTATCAAGATATGCAGGTCCTGGTAGTCACCGCTACCCTGTTGGTTTTTCAGGGGACACCATTATTAGTTGGAATTCCTTAAGATTTCAACCTTATTTTACAGCGACAGCATCAAATATCGGTTATAGTTGGTGGAGTCATGATATCGGTGGACACATGCTGGGGGATTATGACGAAGAGCTACAAACTAGATGGCTACAGTTTGGTGTTTTTAGTCCGATAACTCGATTACATAGTTCTAGAAGTCCTTTTAATAGTAAAGAACCTTGGTTTTTTTCAGAAACAACATCTAAGATTATGAAGAAATACCTTCGTTTGAGACATCAGATGATCCCCTATCTATACACTATGAATGTAAAGACACACGAGGAAGGTGCCCCATTAATCAGCCCAATGTATTATTTCTACCCAGAGAATGATGAGAGCTATAATGTTCCAAATCAATACTTTTTTGGAACAGAACTGATGGTGGCTCCCATTGTAGAAAAGATGGATTTGGCATTCCAATCTGCAAAAGTAGATGTATGGTTCCCTGAAGGTGAATGGTATGACTTCTTTTCAGAGAAAAAATATACAGGAGGTGTGAAGTTGAGTGTTTATAGAGACATTTCGACTATACCTGTGTTTGCAAAAAGTGGTGCAATCATTCCCCTGGTTGGTTCTGAGATAGATATGGGTGTTGATTTACCTGAAGTTGTAGATTGGTATGTATTCCCAGGCAAACAACATTCTTTTGAAATGATTGAAGATCAAAATGGTCAAAGATATAAAACAAGATTATCAATCGATTGGGAAATGGGAATGGTAGAGTTGGCATTACAAGGAGATTCTAGTATCGTTCCAAGTAATAGAAAGCATAGAATTCATTTTAAAGGAACGAATGTGTCTATGATTGAATTGCCAAATAAGAATGATACAGCTAGATTTGAATGTAAAGATAATAAAAGGCTATCCCTAAATGATGAAGTTTTTAGACTACTAAAGACGGCTTCTCTTCCATATGAATTAAAAGATAGATTGTTAAATCAATTCATCAATGCGAAAAATTCTCATGAGTTAATGAATATCTTGCATCATCAGGATAAGGAATTGAGAGGGCGTTTGTTGGAAATGATATTTACTAATGAAAACTAATTGAGACATTTCGTACACAATTTCTATTATTTAATGTGTAATGGTTTTACATCTCTATGCTTATTGGCTTGTATTTTAGTAATTACAAGTTTGACATAGGGATGTTTTTGTTTACTGAAGAGGAAAGGATAAGTATGTTTCAAGGTTTGAAATATTTTTAAACTAAACAAGAGCAAATTTTTAAAGGTGATTTTTCAAAGTAACTTCCACTTGCCTGACCGAAGTGGAATTAAGTCTGAGACGGATTTTTATGGTGGAATTAAGTCTGAGACGTGTGATTTTTTCAGAAAATTTTCTAAAATAAACAGGATTTGTTTGACATTTGTTTGAAAATTCTGTAAAATGAATTATTATATCGTTAAAGGAGAATATATATGGAAAAACAGAAAACATTTTTTGGACATCCTATGGGCTTGTCCACCCTCTTCTTTACAGAGATGTGGGAACGCTTTTCTTACTATGGGATGCGAGCTATCCTACTTTACTATATGTACTATAGTGTGCAAGATGGTGGATTGGGAATGGATAAGACCACGGCTGCATCGGTTATGGCTATTTATGGCTCACTGGTATTTTTGTCCTCGGTTATCGGTGGTTTTGTCAGTGACCGTATTTTAGGAAGCCGTAAAACTGTCTTTTACGGTGGGATTCTGATTATGCTAGGGCATATTGCTTTGGCAACACCTTTTGGACAAGTGGCTCTCTATCTCTCTATTGCCTTGATTATCTTTGGTACTGGATTTTTAAAACCCAATATCTCAGATATGGTGGGGGGGATTTATGAGAAAGAGGATGATAGACGGGATGCAGGTTTTAGTATCTTTGTCTTTGGTATTAACTTAGGTGCCTTTGTTGCCCCTTATCTAGTGGGTTATCTAGGTCAGGAAGTCAATTTCCATCTAGGCTTTTCGTTAGCTGCCATTGGGATGTTCTTTGGTCTGGTGAAGTATGTTTTGGATGGGAAGAAATACCTACCTGAATCAAGCCTTTACCCTACTGACCCACTTTCACAGACGGAGCAGCAGACCTTGATTAAACGTTTGCTGCTTACACTTGTCGTAGTTATTCTCGTGGTTATAGGTTTAGTCTTTACTCACCAGTTTAATGTGGATATGATTGTTAATATCTTTACAGTGATTGCTGTAATTATTCCAATCTACTATTTCTTCAAAATTTTATCTAGTCAGAAAATAACTGCTACTGAGAGATCTCGAGTATTTGCCTACATTCCTCTATTTATAGCTGGGGTACTCTTCTGGTCTATTGAGGAGCAGGGGTCTGTTGTTCTCGCTCTATTTGCGGATGAGCAAACTCGACTTTACATTAATGTATTTGGGAATCAGATTCATTTTCCATCTAGCTTTTTCCAAAGTATCAATCCACTTTTCATTATGATTTATGTGCCGATTTTTGCGTGGTTGTGGGGGAAAATGGGTAAAAAGCAACCATCCTCTGCTAAGAAATTTGCTTACGGTTTATTTGCTGCAGGTTTATCCTTCTTGTGGATGATGTTACCAGGGATGCTCTTTGGGACAGATGTTAAGGTCAGTCCTCTCTGGTTGATTATGAGTTGGGCTATTGTGATTGTAGGGGAAATGCTGATTTCGCCGATTGGTCTATCAGTCACTACTAAGTTAGCACCAAAATCCTTCCAAGCACAAATGATGTCTATCTGGTTCTTGAGTAACGCTGCTGCCCAAGCTATCAATGCTCAAATTGTAAAATTTTATACAAGCGAAACTGAAGTAGCTTACTATGGAATTGTTGGAGGAATTACGATTGTATTCGGTATTATCTTACTCTTCTACGTTCCACGTATTGAAAAACTAATGTCTGGTATCAAATAGAGAAAAACTGGAATTTCTGTAGGAATTTTAAAAGTTAGATCAATTATTTATTCAAAGGATTTAGTTCTGTATTGTACAGGGCTAGGTCCTTTTAGTTTGATTAATACTCTTCGAAAATCAAATTCAAACCGCGTCAACGTCGCCTTGCCGTACTCAAGTACAGTCTGCGCCTAGTTTCCTAGTTTGCTCTTTGATTTTCATTGAGTATAAAACTCACGATGTTTCTGATTTTCCTAGTGGACATTTGTCTACTTTTTTTATATAATAAAACTAAACCATAATGGTTGAGTTTTGAAATTATGGATTCAAGCATCGATTAGTCTTTCTAAGGGAGATAATGTCCATTAAAGTATCATAATAGGAGGTGAAGTATGTATAAGCCAGAAAAATTAAAGGCTCGGAGGAAAGAGTTAAAACTAACACAGAAGGAAATTGCAGAGCAACTTGGGATTAGCTTTCAGGCTTACTCAGCTTGGGAACGTGGAATCAAGGAACCGTCCAAGGAGAAGGTGTTCCAGCTAGAGAATATTTTAAAAGTACCAAAAGGATATTTTACTCAGATCGAGATTGTCCGTCTCTACCATAGCCTCTCCAAGCAAGGGAAGGAGAAGGTTGTTCTCTATGTTCGCAACCTATCTCAAGAGGAGCAAGCTCAGAAAGTGACAGCTATGCCAGAGCGTCTCTACGAGTACCGTGTTTATGAACGCATGTCAGCAGGGATTGGAGCTTCGGTCTACGATGATCGGAATTTTGATACGGTTTACTTTAATGAGGAGTTGGCTCATGATTTTGCGTCATGGGTGTCTGGGGACTCCATGGAACCTAAATACCAAAATGGCTCCGTGGCTCTGATTCGAGAGACAGGATTTGACTATGACGGGGCGGTTTATGCAGTGGTTTGCAACAACCAGACCTATATCAAGCGGGTCTATCGAGAGGAGAATGGATTGCGTCTGGTCTCTATCAATCCTAAATACAAGGATATTTTCATATCCTATGAGGAAGATCCTCGGATTGTGGGTATTATCGTTGGAAACTTTGTGCCGATGGAGGGATAGCCAATGGGCTACTTTGATTATTCCAGAGAGCCCAAAAGTGACATTGCCTTTATCGATATGAAGTCCTTTTATGCCAGTGTTGAGTGCGTGAAAAGAGGATTGCATCCGCTGAAAACCTCGCTTTGTGTCATGAGTCGCGCGGATAATTCAACTGGTCTTATCCTAGCCTCCTCTCCCATGTTTAAGAAGATTTTTGGCCAGTCAAATGTTGGTCGGGCCTATGATTTGCCTTTTGATATCAAAACGCGAAAATTTTCCTATTACAATGCTCGAAAGCAAGGGCTACCGACTGACTCGGACTATGTTCGCTACATCGAAGATTGGGCTCAAGTGACCTTGATTGTCCCTCCTCGAATGGACGAGTACATTGCAGTCAATATGGAAATCCAGCGAATCTTTCAAAACTATGGCAGTCCAGATGATATTTATCCTTACTCTATCGATGAGGGCTTTATTGACCTGACTAGTTCGCTCAACTATTTTATCCCAGATAAGAGTCTCTCTCGCAAAGACAAGCTGGATATGCTTTCTGCTCGTATTCAGAGGGATATTTGGAGGCAGACAGGGATCTACTCTACAGTAGGTATGTCAAATGCCAATCCCTTACTGGCCAAGTTGGCTCTGGATAATGAAGCCAAGCACACTCCGACCATGAGGGCCAACTGGTCTTACCAGGATGTGGAAGAGAAGGTCTGGTTCATTCCCAAGATGACCGACTTTTGGGGAATTGGCAGGCGGATGGAGAAACGCTTGCATGCTCTGGGGATTTTTTCCATCAAGGAATTGGCAACCAGCAATCCTGACCAGCTAAAAAAAGCTCTGGGTCAGGCTGGTCTTCGTTTGTGGTTTCATGCTAACGGAATTGATGAGAGCAATGTTCATAAGCCTTATAAAGCCAAATCCAAGGGCTTGGGGAATTCTCAAATCTTGCCGAGAGACTACGTGAAGCTACGGGATATTGAAATTATTCTTCGAGAAATGGCGGAGCAGGTGGCTATTAGATTGAGAAGGTCTGGCAAGAAAACAACCCTTGTCTCTATCTATGTCGGTTTCTCTAAACAGGAGGTCAGGTCGTCTATTCACACACAAATGAAGGTCGAACCGACCAATAATACAGCTGTCTTAACGAATTATGTTTTGAAGTTATTTCATAACAAATACACTTCTGGAGCAGTCAGAAGTGTCGGTGTAAACTATTCAGGCTTTGTAGACGAGCCCTTTGGTTTGATATCTCTCTTTGATGATGTTGACAAGCTAGAAAAAGAAGAAAGGCTCCAGACGGCCATTGACTCCATTCGGGAACAATTTGGTTTCACTTCTCTTTTAAGAGCCAATGCACTGGAAGAAGCCTCTAGGAGTCTTGCCAGAAGCAAGCTGATTGGGGGACATTCTGCTGGAGGATTAGATGGATTACAATGATTGATCGTTCTTATTTACCTTTTCAATCCGCGCGATATTATCAAGATCCAGGTATGCAGAAGTGGATGGGATTTTACCTTTCAGAACACACCAGTTCGCTCAGTGAAGAAAAAAGCCGTGTTGATTTTTCGACGGATTTGACTCCAGATGAGAAGTTGCACTTGCTTTCTCAGCTTTATGTTGGCCAACTTAAGGGGAGTTTTGTGGTCAAGGAAAAGAAGCAGAAGGCGACTATCATCGGTGTGGTGAGAGAGTTATCACATCAGACTCTATCTATTAGGACAAACGAGGGATATAGGTTGATAGAGGTTGCAGATATCCTAGAAATTCGACTGTGGGAGGAGGGAGTTTATGACTAGAAAAGAGCTGTATGAAAACAAACTGCAGATGGATTATTTTTCAGATGACTATATTCGTTTTGAAGAGGATTTTCAAAAATATTCTGCCATGAACGTACCCTTGACTTTTTTGATTGATGACATCCTACGAACCATGGCGATGAATCAGAAAAACTACTTTGTCTTAAACAAGGAAAATGCCAAGGATGGGCGGGAGCATAGCTTTTATTTTAGGGTGGTAACGGAAAAAGCGTGTCCTAGAAATAGGACCTATGTATATGCTGGGGTTAAAAATAGTAGTCAGTAGAGGGGAGTCTGCTGTAAATGTATCATTTTTACAACACTTCATGGCTCATATCATGGGGTGTTTTTCTATTCAAGTCAAAGCCCATCAAAAAATCCCACTATTCTTAGGCTAAAGGAGAACTAATAATAGTGAGATTGTGAAATTATAGTAGTTTTTGTATCGCCTCTTCAATTTGTTTTGGGTCTGTTTTTGAAGAGAAGCGTTCAAAGACCTGCCCATCACGACCAATGAGAAACTTAGCGAAATTCCATTCGACTCGTTTTCCCAGTGGGCCAGATTTTTGTTCTTTCAACCAAACATAGAGAGGGTCTGCTTCCTTACCGTTGACCTTGATCTTGGCAAAACGTGGGAAGGTGGTTTGATAATGTAGGCTACAGAAGGCGTTGATTTCATCTGCGCCGCCTGGTGCTTGTCCCATAAACTGATTGCAAGGAAAGTCTAAAATCTCAAAACCTTGTTCTTGATAGCGATCATAGAGTTCTTGAAGTCCTTGGTACTGGGGCGTTAAACCACATCCAGTAGCAGTGTTGACAACCAAGAGAACCTTACCACGATAGGTCTCTAGTGGAGTTTCTTGATGGTCTTGGTTCAAGACTGAAAAATCGTATAGTGAAGTCATTGCTTGCTTTTCTCCTTCTGTTTGGTATTTTTAGGAGTTTTCTCCTCCTGTAGTGATAGAAATCCGTAGGTCAGGGTTCCAAAAATGCTTCCGATAATCAGGCTATACATCAGGAAAGGAATACTTTTATCGAATTGCATGAGCAACTTTCCAAAATCTGAAAGGGACATCTGTTGAACGAAGACTTTATGAAAGATGAGTAAGGTAAAGAAGCCAATCTGAATACCGATAAACACAATCCAGCTTCGGAATTTGATTTGAGCTTTGCTGTAGGTTTTGAGAATGATTTCTGATTTGTCATCCTTTTCAAGATGAAGCTCTTGGACGGCTTTTTGAGCTTTTATACTCATGAACAAAATGAGTCCAAAATAGATGTAGGGCATAACATTTCGAACAATTTCTATAAAGCTTCCGAACAAAATATAGAATAGGAAGAGAATGAAGGAAGAGTAAAAGATTTGGATCATGGAACGGGCGCAAGCCTTGTAGATAACCTCTTGACGGCATTCATCAAAAGGCCCTTGGATATGAAAGAAATTTCGAAGTAAGCGAGTTGTTAAGTCTTCTTTTTTCATGGGTGATTTCTCCTAAATGAACGATGTTATTTTGTTTCTTTTACGAATTGATAGAGATAATAAAGATAAGTAATAGAAGAAAGGATGGCGATAGTTAGCAGTATATAATATTTCCAATTGCTTGAAATGAGCGTCAGCTGTGGTAAGGATAGAAAGGATAGAATCGTAAAGCATAGTGCTAGGTTGAGTATGCGCGTTTTTTGGGAATCTATCTTTAGATAAGTCAATCCTTTGTTGAGTGCTGGAACAAAGACTGGAAGGAGGACTATATCGTAGATTGGCAAGTTCCCTGAAACGATGATGAAGGTGAGTAGAGAAGCAAACAAAAGATGATAGGTAAGTAAAGTTACTAGTGATTTCATAGGGCACCTCCTAATCCTCATCTTGCTCTTTTTTAGTTTTTGCAATGCGACGGGAGATGAGGAACTGTATGCTCGCTCCGAAGAAGATAGAACCGAGAATGCTTGATACACCATTTCTTATAGTTAGGAGAGAATGAAAATAGTCCTGACCTTCACCTATGAGTATACTGAGAAGAGGAGTTATAAAAAACATCCATAGACCAAAGAACAAACCTGCTTTAAGACCTGGGTAGTATAGTTGCTTGCTTTCTTTCTCATTCAGCATATCTGGATCAATAGCTGTAATCCCTGTTTTTTTCATTTGGTAGGTGACATAGCCAGCAGCGATGAGGGCAATCACTAGAATCAGAGGAGGATAGATTAGAGCCACTTCTTGAGGGTATTTATAGGCCAGAAGGAGTGGAATAAGATTTCCGAAAATCATCAGATAAAAGAGGAAGATAAAGACTTGGTTACCTATACGGTCTGCCTCGCGTCGTTTGTATTCGTCAAGTGGATCAGAAATACCGTATGTGCGCTTGATCAGTTTTTCAGTGAAGGTTTCTTTTTTCATGTGTTGGCTCCTTTTTTAAAAATCATCCTCCCAAAAGAGATTGTTGAGGTCAGTTTGGAGGCTACGGGCGAGATTGAGACAGAGTTCCAGAGTTGGGTTGTACTTGTCGTTCTCAATCATGTTGATAGTTTGTCTCGAGACACCGATATCCTTGGCGAGTTCGAGCTGGGAAATGCCCAGTTCTTTGCGAAATTCTTTCACACGATTCATCTGTTCTCCTTTCTGATTTGTGTCGTATATATTTGACTATATTATATTCTTCTATGGCGCGAATGTCAAGCATATTTGACATATTTCTTAAAGAAATCTTACTTGTTTTTGACCTATTTGTCTGACTAGTGCAAGCTAGTCAGATTTGTGGTAAAATAGATAAGATATGACAAAAGAATTTCATCATGTAACGGTCTTACTCCACGAAACGATTGATATGCTCGACGTAAAGCCTGACGGTATCTATGTTGATGCGACTTTGGGTGGAGCAGGCCATAGCGAATATTTATTAAGTAAATTAAGTGAAAAAGGCCATCTCTATGCCTTTGACCAAGACCAGAATGCCATTAACAATGCGCAAAAACGCTTGGCTTCCTACATTGAGAAGGGGATGGTGACTTTTATCAAGGATAACTTCCGTCATTTACAGGCACGTTTGCGCGAAGCTGGTGTTCAGGAAATTGATGGAATTTGTTATGACTTGGGAGTGTCTAGTCCTCAATTGGACCAGCGTGAACGTGGTTTTTCTTATAAAAAGGATGCGCCACTGGACATGCGGATGAATCAGGAAGCTAGTCTGACAGCCTATGAAGTGGTGAACCACTATGACTATCATGACTTGGTTCGTATTTTCTTCAAGTATGGTGAGGATAAATTCTCTAAACAGATTGCGCGTAAGATCGAACAAGCACGTGAAGTCAAGCCAATCGAGACAACGACTGAGTTAGCAGAAATTATCAAGTCTGCTAAGCCTGCCAAGGAACTCAAGAAAAAGGGCCATCCTGCCAAGCAGATTTTCCAGGCCATTCGAATTGAAGTCAATGATGAACTGGGGGCGGCAGATGAATCTATCCAGCAGGCTATGGATATGTTGGCTCTAGATGGTAGAATCTCAGTGATTACCTTCCATTCCTTGGAAGACCGCTTGACAAAGCAATTGTTTAAGGAGGCTTCAACAGTTGAAGTTCCAAAAGGCTTGCCTTTCATCCCAGATGATCTCAAGCCCAAGATGGAATTGGTGTCCCGTAAGCCAATCTTGCCAAGTGCAGAAGAATTAGAAGCTAATAACCGCTCGCACTCAGCTAGGTTGCGTGTGGCCAGAAAAATTCACAAGTAAGAGGAAAAAATGGTAGATAAGAAAGAAACAACCAGTCAATTCTTGCAGAATCGTATTAAAAAATTCTCCCGTGTGGAGAAGGCTTTTTATCTTTCCATCGCATTTACAGCTCTGGTTTTAGCAGTAAGTATTATCTTTATGCAGACACGACTCTTGCAAGTGCAAAGTGATTTGACAAAAATCAATGCGCAGATAGAGGAGAAGAAGACAGAGCTCGACGATGCCAAGCAGGAAGTGAATGAATTGATTCGTTCAGAGCGCTTAAAAGAGATTGCAGATAAAAAAGATTTGAAATTGAATAATGAAAATATCCGAACAGCGGAGTAAGATATGAAATGGACAGAAAAAATAACCCGATTTGCGATAAAAAATCGTAAATCTCCGGCAGAAAACCGTAGAATAGTTGGTAAGTACATCAGTTTTGGAGCTGTTATCCTTTTTGCTATCTTTCTGGTTAATTTTGCGATTATCATCGGAAGGGGTAGTAAATTTGGTACTGATTTGGTAAAAGAAGCTAAGAAGGTTCACCAAACAACTCGCACAGTTCCTGCTAAGCGTGGAACTATCTATGACCGAAATGGAGTGCCTATCGCTGAAGATGCGACTTCATATAATGTGTATGCTGTTATTGATAAAAAATACAAGTCAGCAACGGGAAAAATTCTTTATGTAGAGGATTCGCAGTTTAATAAAGTAGCAGAAGTTTTCCATAAATATTTGGATATGGATGAAGCCTATGTAAAAGAGCAACTGGCCCAACCAAATCTGACCCAAGTTTCTTTTGGTGCAAAAGGAAATGGGATTACCTATGCCAATATGATGGCGATTAAAAAAGAATTAAAAGAGGCTAGTGTTGAAGGAATTGACTTTACAACTAGCCCTAACAGAAGCTATCCAAATGGACAATTTGCTTCTAGTTTTATTGGTTTAGCCCAACTTCATGAAAATGAGGATGGTAGCAAGAGTTTGTTAGGAACTTCTGGTTTAGAGAGTTCTTTGAATACTATTCTTGCAGGGACAGATGGGATTATTACCTATGAAAAAGATCGTTTAGGAAATATCGTCCCAGGTACGGAACAGATATCACAGAAGACTGTGAATGGTAAGGATGTCTATACAACATTGTCTAGTCCACTCCAATCTTTTATGGAAACCCAGATGAATGCCTTTCTAGAAAAGGTAAAGGGTAAGTACATGACGGCGACCTTGGTCAGTGCCAAAACAGGGGAAATTCTCGCAACAACGCAACGACCAACCTTTGATGCCGATACTAAGGAAGGAATCACTAAGGACTTTGTCTGGCGTGATATTCTTTATCAAAGTAACTATGAACCAGGGTCAACCATGAAGGTCATGACGCTAGCTGCTTCTATTGATAACAATACCTTCCCAGGTGGGGAATTTTTCAATAGCAGTGAATTAAAAATAGCAGATGCAACCATTCGAGACTGGGACGTTAACGAAGGTTTGACGAGTGGTGGAACAATGACCTTTTCTCAAGGTTTTGCCCACTCTAGTAATATCGGGATGACCTTGCTCGAGCAGAAAATGGGAGATGCGACTTGGCTGGATTATCTCAATCGCTTTAAGTTTGGGGTGCCGACGCGTTTTGGTCTGACTGATGAGTATACAGGTCAATTGCCTGCAGATAATATTGTCAATATTGCCATGAGTGCATTTGGTCAGGGGATTTCTGTAACGCAGACCCAGATGCTACGTGCTTTTACAGCCATTGCCAATGATGGTGTTATGTTAGAGCCGAAATTTATCAGTGCCCTTTATGACCCTAATGACCAATCTGTTCGTAAATCTCAAAAAGAGGTTGTCGGAAATCCTGTATCGAAAGAAGCGGCATCAGTCACGCGTGACCACATGGTTATGGTTGGAACAGACCCTACATATGGAACTATGTATAATCATAGTACAGGCAAGGCAACTGTCAATGTTCCGGGTCAGAATGTGGCCCTTAAATCAGGGACTGCGCAGATTGCAGATGAGAAAAATGGTGGTTATCTTACAGGTTCAACAAACTACATTTTCTCAGTTGTTTCTATGCACCCAGCGGAAAATCCTGACTTTATCCTCTATGTGACTGTTCAACAACCTGAGCATTATTCAGGTATTCAACTTGGAGAGTTTGCCAATCCAATTCTTGAAAGAGCCTCAGCTATGAAAGAATCACTCAATCTTCAGTCAACTGCTAAGAATTTGGAGCAGTTTAGTAAGACTACAAGTTATGCAATGCCTGCAACTAAGGATTACACGCCGGGTGATTTAGCAGAGGAATTACGACGTAACCTTGTTCAACCAATCGTTGTAGGTACTGGAACAAAGATTAAAGAATCATCTGTAGAAGAAGGGACCAATCTTGCACCAAACCAACAAGTTCTCCTTTTATCGGATAAGGTAGAAGAAATTCCAGACATGTATGGCTGGAAAAAAGAGACTGCTGAAACCTTTGCTAAATGGTTGGATATTGAGTTGGAATTTGAAGGTTCAGGTTCCGTCGTTCAGAAGCAAGATGTTCGGACTAATACAGCTATCAAAAACATTAAAAAAATTAAATTAACTTTAGGAGACTAATATGTTTATTTCTATCAGTGCTGGAATTGTGACATTTTTACTAACTTTGGTGGGAATTCCAGCCTTTATCCAATTTTATAGAAAGGCGCAAATTACAGGCCAGCAGATGCATGAGGATGTTAAACAGCACCAGGCAAAAGCTGGGACTCCTACAATGGGAGGTTTGGTTTTCTTAATTGCTTCTGTTTTAGTTGCTTTCTTTTTCGCCCTATTTAGTAATCAACTCAGCAATAATGTTGGTATGATTTTATTTATCTTGGTTCTCTATGGTTTAATCGGATTTTTAGATGACTTCCTCAAGGTCTTCCGTAAAATCAATGAGGGCCTTAATCCCAAACAGAAATTGGCTCTTCAGCTTCTAGGTGGTGTCATTTTCTACCTTTTCTATGAGCGTGGTGGCGATATGCTTTCTGTCTTTGGCTACCAAGTGCATCTAGGGATTTTCTATATTGTCTTCGCTCTTTTCTGGCTAGTCGGTTTTTCAAACGCAGTAAACTTGACAGACGGTATTGACGGTTTAGCTAGCATTTCCGTTGTGATTAGTTTGTCTGCCTATGGCGTTATTGCCTATGTGCAAGGTCAGATGGATATCCTTCTAGTGATTCTTGCCATGATTGGTGGTTTGCTCGGTTTCTTTGTCTTTAACCATAAGCCTGCTAAGGTCTTTATGGGAGATGTGGGAAGTTTGGCTCTCGGTGGAATGCTGGCAGCTATTTCAATGGCTCTCCACCAAGAATGGACTCTCTTGATTATCGGAATTATTTATGTCTTTGAAACAACTTCGGTTATGATGCAAGTCGGCTATTTCAAAATGACTGGTGGTAAACGTATTTTCCGTATGACGCCTGTGCATCACCATTTTGAGCTTGGAGGATTGTCTGGTAAAGGAAATCCTTGGAGCGAGTGGAAGGTTGACTTCTTCTTTTGGGGAGTGGGGCTTCTAGCAAGTCTCCTGACCCTAGCAATTTTGTATTTGAGATAAGAATGGCACCCTGATGTTTCAGGGTGTTTTTGCGTTTAAATAGTCAATTAAAGTCAGAAGGTAAACTAGGAAACTCGACGAAGTCAGCTCAAAACACTGTTTTGAGGTTGTTGATAAGACTGACGAAGTCAATTACATATACCTGTGATACCTACGGCAAGGGGGAACTGAAGTGGTTTGAAGCGATTTTCGAAGAGTATAAAAAATATTGGTCAATTAAAGTCAAATCTCTTGACCTTTTCTGACTAATGTAGTATATTATGAACGTAAGGTAAATGAAAGCCTTACTCGAACACTTATTTAAAGTAAAATAGAAAGAGGTGGGGTCTATGTTTAATCTAGAAATCTTCAGAAGTAAAGATAGTCTACTCCTGCTTGAAAAAGAAAAACCAGAAATAGTACGTAGAGTAGCGATTTAGCTAGTCTAAATTTTTTAAAACAAAGGTCAAAGATAGTCAATATCAATAATCATAACTAAGTAAACAAAATGAGGTAAAGAATATGAATAACAACTTTAATAATTTTAACAACATGGATGATTTATTTAACCAATTGATGGGTGGTATGCGAGGATATAGTTCTGAAAATCGCCGTTACTTAATTAATGGACGCGAAGTGACACCTGAGGAATTTGCTCATTATCGTGCGACTGGTCAATTGCCAGGAAATGTAGAAGTTGATGGAAAAATGCCACAACAGGCTTCAAGTATGAAACAAGACGGTGTCCTTGCAAAACTAGGTCGAAACTTGACAGCAGAAGCGCGTGAGGGCAAGCTGGATCCAGTCATCGGACGAAACAAGGAAATTCAAGAGACATCTGAAATCCTCTCACGCCGTACTAAGAACAATCCTGTTTTGGTTGGAGACGCAGGTGTTGGTAAGACAGCAGTTGTCGAAGGTTTGGCACAAGCCATTGTGAACGGTGATGTTCCAGCTGCTATTAAGAACAAGGAAATTATTTCCATAGATATCTCTGGTCTTGAGGCTGGGACTCAATACCGCGGTAGTTTTGAAGAAAACGTTCAAAACTTAGTCAATGAGGTCAAAGAAGCGGGAAATATTATCCTCTTCTTTGATGAAATTCACCAAATTCTCGGCGCTGGTAGCACTGGTGGAGATAGTGGATCTAAGGGGCTTGCGGACATTCTTAAGCCAGCTCTATCTCGTGGTGAGTTGACCGTGATTGGGGCAACGACTCAAGACGAATACCGTAACACCATCTTGAAGAATGCAGCTCTTGCTCGTCGTTTCAACGAAGTCAAGGTTAATGCTCCTTCAGCAGAGGATACTTTTAAAATCCTTCAAGGAATTCGTGACCTTTATCAACAACACCACAATGTTATCTTGCCAGATGAAGTTTTGAAAGCAGCAGTGGATTATTCTGTTCAGTATATTCCTCAACGTAGCTTGCCAGATAAGGCTATCGACCTTGTCGATGTAACAGCGGCTCACTTGGCAGCTCAACATCCAGTAACAGATGTGCATGCTGTTGAACGTGAAATTGAAGCAGAAAAAGACAAGCAAGAAAAAGCGGTCGAGGCGGAAGATTTTGAAGCAGCTCTAAACTATAAAACACGTATTACAGAATTGGAAAAGAAAATCGAAAACCACACAGAAGATATGAAAGTGACTGCAAGTGTCAACGATGTGGCTGAATCTGTAGAACGAATGACCGGTATTCCAGTATCTCAAATGGGGGCTACGGACATCGAACGTTTGAAAGATATGGGTCATCGTTTGCAGACGAAAGTTATTGGTCAAGATAAGGCCGTTGAAGCAGTAGCAAAAGCTATCCGTCGTAACCGTGCTGGTTTTGATGAAGGTAACCGTCCAATCGGTAGCTTCCTCTTTGTAGGTCCTACTGGTGTTGGTAAGACTGAGTTGGCTAAACAATTGGCTCTAGATATGTTCGGAACGAAGGATGCTATCATCCGTTTGGATATGTCTGAATACAGCGACCGCACAGCCGTATCTAAATTGATTGGTACAACTGCAGGTTATGTTGGTTACGATGACAACAACAATACCTTGACAGAACGCGTCCGTCGCAATCCATACTCAATCGTCCTTCTCGACGAAATTGAAAAGGCTGACCCTCAAGTCATCACCCTTCTCCTTCAAGTTTTGGATGATGGTCGTTTGACAGATGGTCAAGGAAATACAGTAAACTTCAAGAACACTGTCATTATTGCAACGTCAAATGCTGGATTTGGCTATGAAGCCAACTTGACAGAAGATGCGGATAAACCAGAATTGATGGAACGTTTGAAACCATTCTTCCGTCCAGAATTCCTCAACCGCTTTAACGCAGTTATCGAGTTCTCGCACTTGACTAAGGAAGATCTTTCTAAGATTGTGGACTTGATGTTGGCTGAAGTTAACCAAACCTTGGCTAAGAAAGACATTGATTTGGTAGTCAGTCAAGCAGCTAAGGACTATATTACAGAAGAAGGCTATGATGAAGTCATGGGTGTTCGTCCTCTCCGTCGCGTGGTTGAACAAGAAATTCGGGATAAGGTGACAGACTTCCATTTGGATCACCTAGATGCCAAACACTTAGAAGCAGATATGGAAGATGGTGGTTTAGTTATTCGTGAAAAAGCCTAATACTCTTCGAAAATCTCTTCAAACCACGTCAACGTCGCCTTGCCGTAGCTATGGTTACTGATTTCGTCAGTTCTATCCACAACCTCAAAACACTGTTTTGAGCAACCTGCGGCTAGTTTCCTAGTTTGCTCTTTGATTTTCATTGAGTATAAGACAAAATTTTGAGAATAAAAAAGAAGGAACCAGCTGAAAAAACTGGTTCCTTTCTTGTGTTTAAATCACATGACGTTCAAAGGCATCGTCTGAAATCCCTTGTTCAAGGATGAGTTTCGCCCATTCTTTAGCAGAGAAGAGGCTGTGATCCTTGTAGTTTCCGCAAGATTCGATGGTTGTTCCAGGGACATCTTCCCAAGTAGTAGTTTCAGCGATTTCCTTGAGCGAATCTTTGATAACAGCTGCAATCTCGGCGCTGGTATGGCGACCCCACATAATCATGTGGAATCCTGTGCGACAACCAAATGGTGAACAGTCAATCATACCGTCGATGCGGGTACGGATGAGTTTGGCTAAGAGGTGCTCGATAGTGTGAAGGCCAGCAGTAGGGATAGAGTCTTCATTGGGTTGCACTAAACGAATATCATAGTTGGAGATGATGTCTCCCTTTGGCCCTGTTTCTTCCCCAATCAAGCGAACATAGGGTGCTTTAACAATGGTGTGGTCAAGTTCAAAACTTTCGACAATAACTTCTTTTGACATGGTAAATCCTTTCAGTTTTCTTCTTTCATTATAACACAAAGCTGACTCCTGAGACAGAGAGAAAACCTCTCCGAGAGTGGAGAGGTTCAAATCTTTATTTACGATACAAGCGGTCGTATTGGTAGTAAGGGTCAAAGGTTACATTGATACCCAATTTGCGAAGGACATTCTTGTCTTCATCGGTTAAGATGATGGTTGAGTGGGCTTCGCTTCCTTTGAGGTTGCCAAGTTCTTCCATGGCATGCGCAGCGTCAGGATTTTCCGTAGCTGTGATAGCAAGTGCAATCAGGATTTCATTTGAATGAAGGCGTGGATTGCGGCTACCCAGATGATCGATTTTAAGACCTTGGATTGGCTTAACCACTTCAGGTTCGATTAGTTTTACTTCTTTAGCGATGTCAGCTGATTTCTTGATAGCGTTGATCAAGGCAGCGGCTGTAGGGCCAAAGAGCTCTGAGTTCTTACCAGTAACAATTTCCCCAGTTGGCAATTCAAGGGCTAGGGCTGGTCCGCCAGTTTCTTCTGCTTTTTGACGCGCAACGACAGCAACCTCACGGTCTGCTGGTGTGATACCGAGGTCATTCATAAGCAACTCGATTTTCTTGACAGCAGCTTCGCCAACTTTTTCGGCTTTAAAATCAAGAACAGTTTGATAGTAACGGCGGATGATTTCTTGTTTAGAAGCTTCGACAGCAGCTTCATCATCTGTAATAGCGAAACCAACCATGTTGACACCCATGTCTGTCGGTGAAGCGTATGGAGACTCTCCTAGGATACGTTCCAACATGCGCTTGAGCACTGGAAAAATTTCGATATCACGGTTGTAGTTGACAGTGGTTTCTCCATAGGTTTGGAGATGGAAGGGGTCGATCATGTTGACATCATCAAGGTCTGCTGTGGCAGCCTCGTAGGCCAAGTTGACCGGGTGATGAAGGGGAAGATTCCAAACTGGGAAGGTTTCAAATTTAGCGTAGCCAGACTTGATACCATTGATTTGGTCGTGGTACATATTGGACATACAGGTTGCCAATTTTCCAGAACCAGGTCCAGGAGCGGTTACGACAATCAAGTTACGACTGGTTTTGATGTAGTCGTTTTTCCCCATACCTTCTAGAGAAATGATGTGATCCATATCTGTCGGATATCCTTTGATTGGATAATGAAGATAAGAATCAATTCCGTTTTTCTCAAGTTGGTTGCGGAAGGCATCTGCAGCTGGTTGACCAGCGTACTGTGTGATAACAACGGAGCCAACAAAAATTCCCAATTCATTGAATTTATCAATCAAACGAAGAACTTCTTGGTCATAAGAAATGCCCAAGTCACCACGTGCTTTAGAATGTTCGATGTTGTTAGCATTAATGGCAATCACAACCTCAACTTGCTCTTTCAATTCTTGTAAGAGCTTGATTTTGTTGTCAGGCTCATAACCAGGAAGGACACGAGCAGCGTGGAAATCTTCTAACATTTTGCCACCAAACTCTAAGTAGAGCTTGCCGTCAAATTGGTTAATGCGCTCCAAAATGTGGTCGCGCTGTAGATTCAAATATTGTTCAGAACTAAAAGCTTGTTTTTTCATTTTTTTACCTCTGACCTCTATTATAATAAAAAATTGGAAGTTAGGAAACTATGGAGTTAAAAAAGGAATTAAAAAGATTAGGCAAACGCTTGCACAAAACTCTAAAAAGCGCTATCATAGACTACAGATTATTAAAATAATGAGGTAAGAAGATGCAAGAAAAATGGTGGCACAATGCCGTAGTCTATCAAGTTTATCCTAAGAGCTTTATGGATAGCAACGGAGATGGAATTGGCGATTTGACAGGAATTACCAGTAAGTTAGACTATCTAGCCAAGTTAGGAATTACAGCGATTTGGCTTTCTCCCGTTTATGACAGTCCGATGGATGATAATGGCTATGATATTGCTGATTATCAAGCGATTGCGGCTATTTTCGGGACCATGGAGGATATGAACCAACTAATCGCAGAAGCTAAGAAACGTGATATTCGTATCATCATGGACTTGGTGGTCAATCATACCTCAGATGAACATGCTTGGTTTGTCGAGGCCTGTGAAAATCCTAACAGCCCTGAACGTGACTACTATATTTGGCGGGATGAACCCAATGATTTGGATTCTATCTTTAGTGGTTCTGCTTGGGAATACGATGAAAAGTCAGGTCAATACTATCTCCACTTTTTCAGTAAGAAACAGCCTGATCTCAACTGGGAAAATGAAAAACTTCGCCAGAAAATTTATGAGATGATGAACTTCTGGATTGATAAAGGCATTGGCGGTTTCCGTATGGATGTTATCGACATGATTGGGAAAATTCCTGATGAGAAAGTAGTCAATAATGGTCCTATGCTCCACCCTTATCTCAAGGAGATGAATCAGGCGACCTTTGGAGATCAGGATCTCTTGACAGTAGGGGAAACATGGGGAGCAACGCCAGAGATTGCCAAGCTCTACTCGGATCCAAAGGGGCAAGAATTGTCTATGGTCTTCCAGTTTGAACATATCGGTCTTCAGTATCAGGAAGGGCAACCTAAATGGCACTATCAAAAAGAGCTGAATATCCCTAAGTTAAAAGAAATCTTCAACAAATGGCAGACAGAGTTAGGAGTTGAGGACGGTTGGAATTCGCTCTTCTGGAACAATCATGATCTCCCTCGTATCGTCTCAATCTGGGGAAATGACCAAGAATACCGCGAAAAATCTGCCAAATCCTTTGCTATCTTGCTTCATCTCATGAGAGGGACTCCTTATATCTACCAAGGTGAGGAGATTGGGATGACCAACTATCCCTTTGAAACACTGGATCAAGTAGAAGATATTGAGTCCCTCAATTATGCGCGTGAGGCTCTTGAAAAAGGCGTTCCGATGGAAGAAATCATGGACAGTATCCGTGTCATTGGACGTGACAATGCCCGTACCCCTATGCAATGGGATGAAAGCAAAAACGCTGGTTTCTCAACAGGTCAACCTTGGTTGGCAGTGAATCCAAACTATCAAGCAATCAACGTTCAAGAAGCACTGGCAAATCCAGATTCTATTTTCTATACCTATCAGAAGCTAGTTCAAATCCGTAAGGAAAATAGCTGGCTGATTCGAGCTGACTTTGAACTATTGGAAACAGCTGACAAGGTTTTTGCCTATATCCGTAAGGACGCTGCCCGTCGATTCTTAGTTGTAGCTAACTTGTCCAATGAAGAACAAGACTTGACCGTAGAAGGAAACGTCAAATCGGTCTTGATTGAAAACACCTCAGCTCAAGAAGCCTTTGAAAAACAAATCTTAGCTCCATGGGATGCTTTCTGTGTGGAAATACTATAAACATTTTTTACAGAAAAATCTAAAATTGAAATCGTATAAAAACAAGGGATGACTGTATGAAAGGTAGAAATCCTTTGTTTTTTTATGGTCAATGTTTATAAACTTTCATTCTCGAAATTCAATTAACTTTACAAATTCCCACTATTTTGGTAAAATAAACTTATGTTACAAAAACTAACATAAAGGAGAAAGAAGATGAATACAAAAAAGCGTATCCTTAGTGCAGGTCTGACTTTTGCGGCTGCCTTGCTTTTAACTGCTTGCGGGCAATCAGGTTCAGATACAAAAACTTACTCATCAACCTTTAGTGGAAATCCAACTACATTTAACTATTTATTAGACTACTATGCTGATAATACAGCTATTATTACTAACCTAGTTGATGGTTTGCTTGAAAATGACAATCACGGAAACCTAGTTCCATCTTTGGCAGAAGACTGGTCTGTTTCAAGCGACGGTCTGACTTATACCTACAAACTGAGAAAAGATGCCAAATGGTTCACGGCTGACGGTGAAGAGTACGCCCCAGTCAAGGCACAAGATTTTGTGACAGGTATCAAGTACGCAGTGGATAATAAATCCCAGGCTATTGACTTGATTCAAAACTCAATCAAGGGCTTGAATGATTATATTACAGGAGCGGATTCTGACTTTTCTAAGGTTGGGGTGAAGGCCATTGACGACCAAACTGTTGAGTATACTTTGGCACGCCCAGAACCTTACTGGAACTCAAAAACAACCAACAGTATTCTTTTCCCAGTGAATGAAGAGTTTTTAAACTCAAAAGGGAAAGATTTTGGTACCCTATCTCCAGATAGCATTCTCTACAGCGGACCTTATTTGTTAAAAGATTTCACATCAAAATCATCGATCGAGTATGTGAAGAATCCGCATTACTATGATCATGACAAAGTATCGATTGAACACGTAAAATTGGCTTACTTTGACGGCTCAGACCAAGAATTGACCATCCGTAACTTTGAAAGTGGAGCTTATTCTATCGCTGGGGTTTATCCAAATAGTTCTAACTTTGCCAAGACCAAGGAAAAATATAAGGATAATATCGTCTATAGCTTGCAGGACAAGACTTCTTGGTATTTCAATTTCAACGTCAACCGTAAGGCCTACAATCACACTGCTAAAACGACAGATGAGCAGAAGAAGTCAACTGAGACAGCTGTCTTGAACAAGAACTTCCGTCAAGCAGTGAACTTTGCCTTGGATCGCACAGCCTATTCTGCCCAGTCAAATGGGGAAGAAGCGGCTAGCAAGACCCTTCGTAACACCCTAGTGCCTCCAACATTTGTCCAAGTTGGAGACAAGACCTTTGGAGAAGTAGTTGCTTCTAAATTGGTCAACTATAGCACAGAATGGTCAGGTATTAACTTGGCAGATGCTCAGGATGCCTATTTCAACAAAGAAAAAGCCCAAGCAAAATTTGCGGAAGCTAAAAAAGAATTGGCAAGTCAAGGTGTGACTTTCCCTATTCACTTGGATGTGGCTGTTGATCAAACAAGTAAAAATGCTGTGACAGGAATGAACTCAGTTAAGCAGACACTTGAATCAGTTTTGGGTGCTGATAACATTGTCATTGACGTTCAACAACTTTCAACAGATGATTTTAACAATGTAGCCTTCTTGGCACCGACACCAGCTGATCGTGACTATGATTTGAACTTTGATGGTTGGGTAGGTGACTACCAAGATCCATCAACGTATCTTAATCCTTTCAATGCAGAGGATGGATTCTACCTCAAGATCTTTGGTCTAGATGCTCAGGAAGATAAAGCTAAGATTGCTAGCTTGGGTCTTGATACCTACACTAAGATGCTCAAAGATGCAGATAGTGAAAATAAAGATGTAGCCAAACGCTATGAAAAATATGCTGAAGCACAGGCTTGGATGATTGACAATTCTCTGATTATGTCAGCCATGTCAAGTGGTGGTACAGCATCTGTAACCAAAGTAACGCCATTTACAAGAGGATATTCACTGGTCGGCATCAAGGGTGACGGTAATAACTACAAGTACATGAAACTGCAAAAAGATACTGTGACAACCAAACAGTTTGAAGAAGCTAAGACTAAATGGGAGCAAGAAAGCAAAAAAGCAATCGAAAAAGCCCAAAAAGAAGCAGAAAATCATGTTAAATAAAGATGAGCGAGGTTCCGTAAGGGGCCTCGTTTTAACATCTATATAGTAAATTTATTGATGTAATTGTTTGCAAATCAAAAAGAATGTTTCGGAAAGAAGATGAAAACGCCTTACCTAAGCGGATTTATCTTACAAGTGTATTTTTTTATGATATAATAAAATGAAATAAAAATTGATAATAGAGGTATATCGTGAGTAGATCTTCGAAGCGAGCTCGTCAGGGTAAAACAAAAATATTGATTAGTTGGGGGTTGCTAGCTATCTATGCATTACTAGCAGTCTTTTTGTTGTTTTTGATTTTCAAGTACAATATGCTAGCCTTCCGATATCTCAATATAGTGGTCACTGTCTTAATTGTAGCCTTAGCTATCTTGTGCTTCTTTTTAATTCGGTCAAAGAAAGTTCAAAATCTAACGTTGATTTTATTACTACTTGGTGTGTTAATCAATGGTACTTCTCTCTTTGCTGTAGGGCAGTTCATTGGATTTACCAGTCGCCTGAATGCGACATCGAATTACTCGAATTATTCGATGAGTGTTGCGGTGTTAGCAGATAGTCCAATTGATAATATCAGTCAGGTAACCAGTGTAATGGGGCCTACTGGGACGGATAAGGATAATATCCAACAGTTGATGAATGATCTGAAGGCTAGTCAAAATAAGGAATTGACTGTCGAAGAAAGTAGCTCCTATCTTGCGGCCTATAAGAGCTTGCTAGCCGGTGATACAAAGGCAATCATTCTAAACAGTGTCTTTGAAAACATTATCGAATCGGAATATCCTGACTATGCTTCGAAAATTAAGAAAATCTATACCAAAGAATTAACCAAGACGGTTGAAACTCCAAAAGATGTCAAAGGTGACAGTTTCAACGTTTATATCAGCGGAATTGATACTTACGGTCCAATTAGCTCAGTTTCTCGTTCGGATGTCAATATCATTATGACAGTGAATCGTGAAACGAAAAAGATTCTCTTGACAACGACACCACGTGATTCCTATGTTCCAATTGCAGATGGTGGCAACAACCAAAAAGATAAGTTGACCCATGCGGGGATTTATGGGGTAGATGCTTCAATTCATACCCTGGAAAATCTCTACGGTATTGACTTGAACTATTATGCTCGTTTGAATTTCACTTCTTTCTTGAAGTTGATAGATCTCCTTGGTGGGGTTGATGTTCATAATGATCAGGATTTTACATCATTGCATGGTAAGTTTCATTTTCCTGTAGGGAATGTTCATCTTGATTCGGAGCAAGCTCTTGGCTTTGTGCGTGAGCGCTATTCTTTGGCAGATGGTGATCGGGATCGTGGCCGTAACCAGCAAAAGGTCATTGTTGCAATTCTGCAAAAATTAACCTCTACGGAAGCTTTGAAAAATTATGACAGTATTATAAAAGGGCTGCAAGATTCGATTCAAACCAATATGCCACTTGAAACCATGATGAACCTGGTTAATGCCCAACTTGAGAGTGGTGGAACGTATAAGATCAATTCGCAAGATCTTAAAGGAACAGGGCGTATGGATTTACCATCCTATGCCATGCCTGAGAGTAGCCTCTACATGATGGAAATTAGTGACAGCAGTTTAGAGTCAGTCAAGGCTGCAATCAATGATGTGATGGAAGGGAAATAAGACAAAATGATTGATATTCATTCGCATATCGTATTTGGTGTGGATGATGGTCCGAAAACTAAGCAAGAAAGCAAGGCGCTTTTGACAGAAGCCTATAGACAAGGTGTAAGGACTATTGTATCGACATCGCATAGACGAAAAGGAATGTTTGAAACTCCCGAGGAGACGATAGAGACAAACTTCCAAGAAGTGAAGGAGTTAGCCAAGGAAGTGGCTCCAGATTTGACCATTCTCTATGGAGCAGAAATTTATTATACCCATGATGTGCTTGAGAAGTTAGAAAAACAGGTGATTCCAAGTCTCAATGGGACACGCTATGCTCTCATTGAGTTTAGTATGGCTACCCCTTACAGGGAAATCCATACTGCCTTGAGCAATGTTCTCATGCTTGGGATAACGCCTGTAGTTGCCCACATTGAACGTTACCATGAATTAGAAAATAACGAAAAACGGGTAAAAGAGTTGATTGACATGGGCTGCTACACTCAAATCAATAGTTCAAGCATTTTAAAACCAAAGTTATTTGGAGATAAATATAAATTTATGAAGAAACGAGCTCGCTATTTTTTGGAGCGTAATTTGGTTCATTTTGTTGCTAGTGATATGCACAATTTAGATCAAAGACCGCCTTACATGAAAGAAGCTTATGAGATCGTCTCAAAACAATACGGTGAAAGCAAGGCGAGAGAATTATTTATCGAAAATCCACGCTTCATCTTAGCTGATCAAATTATTTAGGAGTTGACATGAAAGAAAATAAAGAAATCGCAATTGACATTATCCAATTATTTAAAATCATTTGGAAGAAAAAAATAGCTATTATCCTAACTGCGATTGTAGCAGCTGTTCTAGCTTTCGGTGTAAGTAGCTTTGTTCTTACACCTGAGTATTCGAGTACGACACGTATCTATGTAGTCAATCGAAATCAATCGGAAAAAGCAGGGTTGACCAACCAGGATTTGCAGGCGGGTACCTACCTGGTAAAAGACTATAAGGAAATTATCCTTTCGCAAGATGTACTGGAGAAAGTCATTTCAAATCTTAAACTAGAGAAAACAGTTAAGGCATTAAGCAAGAAGATTCAGGTAACAGTACCTGTAGATACTCGTATCGTGTCAATTTCTGTAAAAGATGCCCAACCAGAAGAGGCTAGTCGTATCGCAAATGCTCTTCGTGAAGTGGCTGCTGAAAAAATCATTTCTGTAACTCGAGTATCTGATGTGACAACACTAGAGGAAGCGAGACCAGCACTAACACCTTCATCACCTAATATTCGTCGAAATACTGCGCTCGCTTTCCTAGTAGGTGGTGCAGTGATGGTTGTTTCAGTCTTATTGCTTGAACTATTGGACGATCGTGTCAAAAGACCAGAAGATGTCGAAGAAGTCATGCAGGTTGCACTTTTAGGAATTGTTCCAAATTTGGATAAGTTAAAGTAAGGGAGAAAACATGCCAACATTAGAAATCTCACAGAAGCATCTAGCTTTTGCGAAAAAAGCTGAAGAACACTATAATGCTTTGCGCACCAATATTCAATTGAGCGGTGATAATTTGAAAGTTCTTGCCATCTCATCTGTCAAACCCGGTGAAGGGAAATCTACAACGTCAACTAATATCGCCTGGGCTTTCGCGCGTGCAGGCTATAAAACATTACTAGTAGATGCTGATATCCGTAATTCAGTTATGTCTGGTGTCTTCAAGTCAAGGGAAAAAATTACTGGCTTGACAGACTTTTTGGCAGGAACCACAGACCTTTCTCATGGACTTTGTGATACAAATGTTGAAAATCTATTTGTTATTCAGGCAGGTCCTGTATCACCTAACCCAACAGCCCTCCTGCAGAGTGAAAATTTCCATACCATGATTGATACTTTGCGTAAGTATTTTGACTATGTCATTGTGGATACTGCACCGATTGGAATGGTCATTGACGCTGCTATCATTACACAAAAATGTGACGCTTCTATCTTAGTAACAGCAGCTGGAGAGACAAAACGACGTGATGTCTTAAAGGCGAAGGAACAGTTAGAACAAACAGGAACTCCATTTTTAGGTGTAGTTCTAAATAAATTTAATACGGAAGTTGAAAAATATGGTGCTTATGGCGGCTATGGAGCTTATGGAGCTTATGGCAATTATGGGAAAAAGTAAAAAATAAACTAGGAAGTAGTTATGGAAGAGAAAGGGATAAAAATATCTCTGGCAGTAATCCAGAGTTTTATAGTAGTGTTACTGGGGTATTCTCTTAGTTTTGTTAAAGAGACAGATATTCTTTCAACAACAATGATTGTCCTATATATTCTCCACTACATAGTATTTTATTTTAGTGATTTCGGTCAAGATTTTTTTAAAAGAGGATATTTACGTGAGCTTGTTCGCTTGACAAAATATATCATTTTCTTTGCGTTGGCAATTAGTCTTTCCAATTTCTTTTTAGAAGAACGCTTTAGCATCTCTAGACGAGGCATGGTGTATTTCTTAACCTTACACTCGATTCTAATGTATCTAGTCAATATTTGTATCAAGTATTATTCGAAACGGATATTTCCTAATTTGAAATGGAGTAAAAAACTATTCTTGATTACAGCAACATCTAGAGTTGAGAAAGTGATGGATAAATTACTTGATGCTGGTGATTTCTTTGGAGAACTGGTGGCAGTTAGTGTATTAGATAAACCTAATTTCCAACATGATACTATTACAGTCGTACCAGTCGAAGATATTTTAAATTTTGCAACTCACGAAGTTGTGGACGAAGTGTTTATCAATCTTCCTAGTGAAGAATATGATATTGGTGAATTTATTTCTCGTTTTGAAACGATGGGAATTGATGTAACGGTTAATCTAAATGCTTTTGACCATAATCTAGGACGTGACAAGAAAATCCGTGGGATGGCTGGTCTAAATGTCATTACTTTTTCGACGAAATTTTATAAAAATAGTCATGTCATTGCTAAGCGTGTCATAGATATTATTGGTTCTATTTTTGGTTTAATGATTTGTGGCTTAGTCAGTATAGTTCTAGTTCCAGCTATTAGAAAAGATGGTGGGCCTGCTATTTTTGCCCAGACACGTATAGGAAAAAACGGTCGACATTTTACTTTTTATAAATTTAGATCAATGTGTATTGATGCTGAGGATAAAAAGAGAGAATTGTTGGAGAAAAATACTATGCAGGGTGGTATGTTTAAGATGGATAATGATCCTCGCATCACAAAAATTGGGCGCTTTATCCGTAAAACTAGCTTGGATGAACTCCCTCAATTTTGGAATGTTTTGAAAGGGGATATGAGTCTAGTTGGAACAAGACCGCCAACAGTTGATGAATATGAGACATACACACCTGAACAAAAACGTCGATTGAGTTTTAAACCAGGTATCACTGGACTTTGGCAAGTTAGTGGTAGAAGTGAGATTAAGAATTTTGATGAAGTTGTTAAATTAGATGTAGCTTATATAGACGATTGGACAATTTGGAAAGATATTGAAATTCTACTAAAAACAGTTAAAGTTGTATTTATGAGGGATGGAGCGAAGTAAAATTATGAATAAAGTGAGGGAAATTCAACTAGGAGAATTATCTTTATTAAAAAGTTTTATTGCTATTTGTAGTAAACATGATTTAAGATATTATGCTTTGGGAGGGACATTGCTAGGAGCAATTCGTCATAAAGGATTTATTCCTTGGGATGATGACATGGATCTAGGGATGCCTCGAAAAGATTATGAAAAATTTATATCTATTTGTAAAAAGGAACTTCCAGAACATGTTATCTTGAGGCTTCACGATGATAATTTAGGGAATACCTCTATTATGGATACATCTTTACAAATTCCATTTGGAGATGAACTTTGTAGTCCTTTCATAGATATTTTCCCTTTGGATGGTTATCCAGATGGTCGTTTCCATTATTTTATTCACACAAACAAAATTAAACTCTATCGAGCACTTTCTAAAATTTCTGTAATCGATCGTTTACATGACAGAGATCGGGGAAGTTTTGAAAATGCAATTGTGAGTATATCAAAAGTTTTGAAACTAAATAAACTTCTAAAAACAACCACTATTAACAACAAATTACAAAATCTAATTAAACAATATGATTTTGAAACTAGTTCATTAGTTGGTAATGTATTAGGTTCCTACAGAGAACGTGAACTTGCTAGAAAAGAAGTATTCGGTGAACCACAATTACTAGTGTTTGAGAACTTAGAAATAAGTTGCCATGCAAACCCAGATGAATATTTAACAAAAATATACGGTGATTATATGAAGTTACCCGAAGAAGCAGAACGTAAGGGTCATTTCGAGTCTACATGGGGAGATTAATTTGAATAGTTTTGATTTAATGGGGGTCAGGATTGACCCTTTAACAATGGATGAAACAGTACAAGCGGTTGAAAAATTTGTCATTGAACAACGCCCTCTTCATTTAATGGGAGTAAACGCTGATAAGATTAACCAATGTCAATCAGATGAAGCCATTAAAAAGATAGTTAATGATTCTGAAATCATCAATGCAGATGGTGCATCAGTCGTTCTAGCCTCTCGATTTTTGGGCTACCAAGTTCCAGAACGAGTTGCTGGAATTGATTTAATGCAAAGATTATTAAAATTAGCCGATGAGAAATCTTATTCAGTGTATTTCTTTGGTGCTAAAGAAGAAGTTTTGCAAGATATGTTACAAAATTTCAAAGAAGAGTATCCAAATCTACGAGTTGTTGGACATCGTAATGGTTATTTTTCTGAGGAAGATGAACAAGATATTCAGGAAGATATTCGTGAAAAGAATCCTGACTTTGTATTTGTTGGAATTACTTCACCTAAAAAAGAATACATCATCCATAAATTTATGGATAATGGAGTGAATTCTATTTTTATGGGTGTAGGTGGTAGCTTTGACGTACTGTCTGGTCACATTCAACGTGCCCCACTTTGGATGCAGAAATCAAACTTGGAGTGGTTGTTCCGAGTTGCTAATGAACCAAAGCGTCTCTTTAAACGATACTTTGTAGGGAATGTTACCTTTATTAAGCGAGTTTTAGATGAGAAACGAAAAACAAAAAAATAATATTTTACATATTTCACGAACGATGGATATTGGTGGTGCTGAGAGAATTGTGTACCAGTTGAGCTCTGATTTGCAAGATGAGTTTGATAGTGTACATGTTGCTTCTACAGGAGGCCTTTGGGAACCAGAATTAGAGGCCCGAGGAATTAATCATCATAAGATTCAAGATATAGACAGCAAAAATCCTCTTACAGTGTTGAAGTTGCTTCTTACTATTTATCAAATTATTAAGACAAATGACATTACTCTGGTTCATACGCATCATCGAATGGCAGCTTTTTATATTCGTTTATTAAAACTGATTAATCCCAAGCTAGTCCACGTTTACACTGCTCATAATGTCTTTAAAGATAAGTTGTCTTTATATAGATTTTCACTGAAAAATGCCTATAGTATTGCAGTTGGTCAAGCAGTTAATAAAAATTTGAAAGATGATGTGGGAGTTGCAGACAGCACAGTTATCTATAACGGAGTGATCTTGAAACAGTCAAATAGACAAGTTGATGAGATTATGAAGTTTGATGGAATCAAGCTAGGCTGTATTGCAAGATTATCTGAACAAAAAGGTTTGACCTATCTGCTTTATGCTATCTCTTTGATTTCAGATGAAAACCTTCGTTTATTTATCGTTGGGGATGGGGAGCTTAGAGTCGAACTAGAAAATAAGGTTAAAGAACTCAATCTAGAGGATAAAATAACTTTTTTAGGGTATAGACAGGATATAGTCGAGTGTATTAATAGTTTTGATTTTTGTGTTTTGCCTTCTTTATTTGAAGGATTTGGCTTAGTTGCTATTGAAGCATTTATGAATGGAAAAACAATGGTTGCGACAGATATTCCAGGATTAGATGAAGTCGTTACAAAAGAAAATGGGATCTTGGTTCCCGCTAAAGATGCTAGGGCCTTAGCTTCTGCTATTGAGAGTCTGGCGACTGACTCAACTCTTAGAATTAGGTTAGCTCATCAAGCTAAAAAAGATTATGAAGAGAAGTTTAGTTATCCTATATTTTTAGAGAATTATCGTAAATTTTATCAAAAACTAATGGGAGATTCAAAATGAAAAAAGTAATGTTAGTTTTTGGGACGCGTCCAGAAGCCATAAAAATGTGTCCCTTAGTGAATGAATTGAAAAAAAATGATTCAATTAAAACACTTGTGTGTGTAACTGGTCAACATAAAGAAATGTTAGAGCAAGTTTTAGATGTCTTTAAAGTTGTTCCTGATTATGATTTAGGAATTATGAAGGCAAATCAAACACTATTTACAATCACGACAAGTATTTTAGATAAAATTCAAGCAGTTTTAGAACAGGAAAAACCAGATATTGTTCTTGTTCATGGAGATACTACAACCACTTTTGCGACAGCTTTAGCTGCATTTTACATGGGAATTAAAGTTGGACATGTAGAAGCAGGATTGAGAACTTATAATCTTCAAAGCCCATTTCCTGAAGAATTCAATCGTCAGACTACTTCAATTATTTCGGATTTCAATTTTGCTCCAACAGAAGTGGCTAAAGAGAATCTTCTAAAAGAGGGAAGAGAGAATATCTATGTTACTGGAAATACTGTAATCGACGCCTTGAAGACAACTGTTCAAGAGCATTATGATCATCCTATTTTAGAGTGGGCTAAGGACAGTAAACTAATCATGCTAACAGCCCATAGACGTGAAAATCTTGGTCAACCCATGGAAAATATGTTTAATGCAGTTAATCGTATCCTGAATGAGTTTGAAGATGTTAAAGTCGTATATCCTATTCATAAGAATCCTAAGATTCGTGAGCTAGCAAGTAAAGTGTTTGGTGACAATGAACGGATGCAAATCATTGAACCTCTAGAAGTCATTGATTTCCATAATTTTATGAATCAAAGCTACATGATTTTAACAGATTCTGGTGGTGTACAAGAAGAAGCACCTTCTTTAGGAAAACCAGTATTGGTAATGCGTGATACAACAGAACGTCCAGAGGGGATTGCTGCAGGAACCTTGAAATTGGTAGGAACAGAAGAAGAAAATATTTATACTAATTTCAAACTGCTTCTAGAGGATGAAACAGAGTACAGCAAGATGAGTAAAGCAAGTAATCCATATGGAGATGGAAAAGCTTGTGAGCGTATTGTTGATATCATTTTGGAAGGATTATCATAATGGATAAGATTTCTATTGTTGTACCAGTGTACAATGTCGAGAACTATCTTCAATATAGTGTAGGCAGTTTAAGAAAGCAGACATATAAGAATATCGAGATTATTCTGGTAGACGATGGTTCGACGGATAGTTCTGGAGAAATTTGTGACCAATATGCTCGAGAAGATGACAGAATAAAAGTTCTGCATATTGAAAATGGGGGATTGTCTAATGCCCGCAATACTGGTGTCAAAGAATCTTCGACAGATTGGATTGTTTTCATTGATTCAGACGATTATTATGATCATAGAGCCATTGAATATTTAGTAGACCTTAGAGATAAGTATAGAGTTGATCTTGTAGCAACTCCCGTTATTGAAGTTAGAAACTATGAAAATAGTGATTTCCTAGGAGATTTTAGAGAGAAATATTCGGGGAAATTAAATCGTCGTACAGCTTTAAAAGAAATGTTTTATGGGAATTATGTTGGGACACATTCAGGTGGTAAACTATATAAGAAAGAAATATTATTACAGTTTCCATATCCTAGTGGAATGTTGTATGAAGATTTAGCACTTGCTTATGAGCATATTGCTTCATGTGAAAATATTGCTGTTAGTGATCTAAACCTTTATAAATACTATCGAAGACCAGGAAGTATTGTAAATTCTAAGTTTAGTGATCGTCTCTTAGATTTTTACAAGGCAATGGAATGGAATAGAGCTTATATTGAACGAGACTATTCAGGTGATAGGGATATGAGAAGAGCCTTAAATGTTCGTTATGTTTTTAATGGTCTGCATATTGTACATGCTATGCTTAGTTCAGATATGTATGCTGAAGTTAATAAAATTAGAAAAGAATACATTCAATATTTCAAAGATGTTGTTCCGAATTCAAATGTTACATTGAAAAATAAATTGAAATATATATTGCTTCTTGTATCTGCAAAATTGTATAAAAAAATTAGAAGGAAGATTGCTTAGATAGTTATGAAGGTTTTAAAGAACTATGCTTACAACCTCTCTTATCAATTACTAACCATTGTACTACCTTTCATAACAACACCGTATGTTACAAGGGTTTTTAGTTCAAATGATTTAGGAACTTTTGGCTACTTTAATTCGATTGTTGCTTACTTCGTTTTTTTAGCAACCTTAGGAGTAGCTAATTATGGGACAAAAGAGATTTCAGCTCATAGAAATAATATTCCTAAAAATTTTTGGGGAATTTATACCTTGCAGTTTACTGCGACTTGTATATCGATATTTCTATATATTAGTCTGTGTTTTTCACTTTCATTTATGCAAAATCCAGTGGCTTATATATTGATATTACCTCTATTATCAAGGGGATTAGATATTACTTGGCTATTTCAAGGACTAGAAGATTTTAGAAAGATAACTGTTAGAAATATCACTGTCAAACTCATAGGTGTTATTTCAATATTTTTGTTCATAAAGTCTCAAAATGATTTATATCTATATGTCTTTTTATTAACTATATTTGAATTTTTAGGACAATTAAGTATGTGGCTGCCGGCTCTAGAATTTATAGGTAAGCCACAATTTGATTTCAATTATGCAAAGAAACATCTTAAACCGGTAATTTTATTGTTTTTGCCTCAAATAGCAATTTCTTTGTATGTTACTTTAGATAGAACAATGCTCGGTGCTTTAGCATCAACTACTGATGTTGGTATTTATGATCAAGCTTTAAAATTGGTGAATATCCTACTTACTTTGGTAACTTCACTAGGTAGTGTTATGCTACCACGTGTTTCGAATCTTTTATCAACAGGGGATAAGAAGTCTGTGAATCGCATGAATCAATTATCTTTCTTGATATACAATCTTGTGATTTTTCCAACTATTGCAGGTATGTTAATTATCAATAATGACTTTGTGAAATTTTTCTTAGGAAATGACTTTCAAGAAGCAAAATATGCTATTGCAATCATGATTTTTAGGATGTTTTTTATTGGTTGGACGAACATTATGGGGATTCAAATTTTGATACCTCATAATAAGAACAAAGAATTTTTGACTTCAACAACGGTTCCAGCAATTATTAGTGTTGGTTTAAATTTACTTTTACTGCCTGAATTTGGATATATTGGGGCTGCAATTGTTTCTGTATTAACAGAAGTATTTGTATGGGTTATCCAATTGTATTTTACAAGAAAATATTTAAAAGATGTACCAATTTTTAAATCAACTGTTAAAATATTTTCAGCATCAATTCTTATGTATGTTGCCCTTTCATTTTTGAAGTCAATTTTGACTTTTACACCTATTGTTAATGTTGTTGTATGTGCTATTGTGGGGGCGATACTTTATGGTTTACTAATTTTAATATTTAAAGTAGTTAGCTTAAAGGAGATAAAAGAGCAGCTGTTAAATAATTAGTATGATGATAATCTATACAGAAATAATCAAAGTTATTTTTGTAAGAATTTGTTTTAGCTAAGTTAGTTGATTGAAAAAGTTTAGAAAAGGAAGGATGAAAGATTGTAGATGAACTAAAAGATAAAATTATTAATTATGTTCATTCTATATTATTCTTTACCAAATAAATAATATGATAAAAATTAAATTTGAAAATCTACTGGTTAGTATTGTTGTATCTGTAGTGATATTTTTTAATACTATATCTACTACAATGCTGGATAGAACTTTTTTTCAAGCTAAAGCAAATTATCTTTTATTAGTAGTTTTGCTGTTAGGTCTTCGTTTTATGTTTACAAAACGTATTTCATATAAATATCTAATATTTTCTTCTTTGTTATTATTATCAGGAATTTTAGTACATTTTCAGACTGAAAAACTTAATTTTCTTGTTTATTCAGCTCTTCTGGTATTATTAGTTAATGTAGATATGAAAGTAGTTTTGAAAACGTATGTCGTTGTAGCAGGTTTTCTTGTACTAAGTGTATTTCTTTTATCTCTCTTAGGTGCAGTACCTAATCTACAATATAATCGTGAAGGAGTTATTCGGAATTCGTTTGGATTTATCTATCCTACAGATTTTGCATCCCACTGTTTCTACATTTTCTTGGCTTTTTCTTATTTATTAAAAGATAAGTTTATATGGATTAGGTCCTTAATAGGTGTACTTTTATCTTTTTTTATTATAAAATATTGTGATGCACGTTTAAATGCCTTTTCAATTATTTTAGCAACAATTATTTTTATATTTTTCTACTTTAATGAAGATAAGAAATTCCGGGTTTATTCAATTTTCCCTTATTCTGTAGTTATATGTTCGTCAATAATGATGTATTTGTCTTATATTTTCTCTTGGGGATCTCCATTATTAGTATCTATCAATAAATTAATTACAGGTAGATTAGCTTTGGGGAAAAATGCATTCAATACTTTTGGAGTACATCTATTTGGTACTAGAGACGTATTATTTAAAGGGTCAGGAGGTAAAACGGAGGCTGTTATTGGTTATAACTACGTAGATTCATCGTATGTCCAAATGTTGTTTACATATGGTGTTATACCTCTTGTGTTGCTTATATGTTTGTATGTTGTAATTTCGAGAGAACAGTATAAACAGGGGCAATATTTATATGTAGTAATATTATCTTTAGTGGCTCTAAACTGCATGATTGAAGCTTTTTGGTTTGTCCCTACCTACAATATATTCATGTTTTTGTTATTAACAAAAAATACTTTTGTTAATAAGTCGTTGAATAATTTTAATCCTGTGGATAAAACGGAGTTGTTGAACTGATGAAATTAAATTTTATGATTTGCAAATTTATTTTTCTTCATAAAATGAGCTATTCAAACTAATATTTCAAAAAAAATTTTAAAAATTTATTTTTTCATGAGATTTTAATGAGGATAACTTTACAATGCTACAAAAGTGTCGAGTCTGATAAAGGAGTGTAATATGTACGATTATCTAATCGTTGGTGCTGGTTTGTCTGGAGCAATTTTTGCTTATGAAGCAACCAAGCGTGGAAAAAAAGTAAAAGTTATTGATAAACGTGACCACATTGGTGGGAATATATACTGTGAGAATGTAGAAGGGGTTAATGTTCATAAATATGGTGCCCATATTTTCCATACTTCTAATAAGAAAGTTTGGGATTATGTGAATCAATTTGCTGAATTTAACAACTATATCAACTCGCCTGTAGCTAATTACAAGGGTAGCCTTTATAATCTACCTTTCAATATGAATACTTTCTATGCTATGTGGGGGACAAAAACTCCTCAAGAGGTCAAAGATAAGATTGCTGAGCAAACGGCTCATATGAAGGGCGTTGAACCTAAAAACTTGGAAGAACAGGCTATCAAGTTAATCGGTCCAGATATTTATGAAAAGTTGATTAAAGGATACACTGAAAAGCAATGGGGACGTTCTGCGACTGACCTTCCACCGTTTATCATTAAACGTTTACCAGTTCGTTTGACTTTTGATAATAACTATTTCAATGACCGTTATCAAGGGATTCCAATTGGGGGGTATAATGTCATTATCGAAAATATGTTGAAGGATGTAGAAGTAGAACTTGGTGTTGACTTTTTTGCCAATCGTCAAGAATTAGAAGCTTCTGCTGAAAAAGTTGTCTTTACAGGGATGATTGACCAATACTTTGATTATAAACATGGCGAGTTAGAATACCGTAGTCTTCGTTTTGAGCATGAAGTTCTAGATGAGGAAAATTATCAAGGAAATGCAGTTGTTAACTATACAGAACGTGAAATTCCTTATACTCGCATTATTGAACATAAACACTTTGAGTATGGAACACAAGATAAAACGGTTATTACTCGTGAATACCCAGCTGATTGGAAACGTGGAGATGAACCTTATTATCCAATCAATGATGAGAGAAACAATGCTATGTTTGCTAAATATCAAGAAGAAGCTGCACAGAATGATAAGGTGATTTTCTGCGGACGTCTGGCAGATTATAAATACTACGACATGCATGTGGTCATTGAACGTGCTTTAAATGTTGTAGAGGAAGAGTTTAAATGAGATAATGAAGGATAAAATTGATCGATGAAATATTATCTAAAAGAAGAATTTCTGAAGGATTCTGGTGCACGAAATGCAGGGAATAAGGCTCGAAATGACGTCGAAGAAATAGTGGTTCGTGAGGGCTATAGTCCTTTGTTATTGATGGTAGATGATTGGTATCAAATGGGGACTATTAGAGCTCAACGACATAAGGCTAAAGCCCTATCCAAAGCTATCTCTAAGTTGAAGGAAGGGGATCAGCTACTGATTCAATTTCCTATGCTTCATCATAGTTTCTTTACGACTCATTTAGTCAAAAGAATGCAACGTAAAGGAGTTAAGGTTCACTTTATTATCCATGATTTAGAAGTTTTGCGCTATGCTAATTTGGATACAGTACCCTTGAAGCATAAGATTCGTGTTCATCTTCAAGAGTCAAGTCTTTTGAAACAAGCTGATGGTCTTATTGCTCATAATCCAGTTATGAAATCAGTGCTTGTTGATAAGGGGATTTCTGAGAAGAAAATAGTTAGTTTAGGCATTTTTGACTATCTGATCCCGAATTATCAGGAAAAAGAAGATTTATCGAAGGAAGGAGCTATTATTGTAGCTGGAAATTTAGCCCAAGAAAAAGCAGGTTATTTATATGAGTTGTCTGCAAGACCGGCATATAACCTCTATGGTGTTGGTTTTGATGAGGTTAGAAAGCTATCCAATGAAACCTATTTTGGTTCATTTCTTCCAGATGAACTACCGTCAGCGTTAGAAGGAAGCTTTGGTTTAGTTTGGGATGGTGATAGTTCTAAAACTTGTAGCGGCGTATATGGTGAGTATTTGAGATACAATAATTCCCACAAGGCTTCCCTTTATTTGGCTTCTGGTTTTCCTATTATTGTTTGGAAACAATCTGCTTTGGCTAATTTCGTCTTAGAAAAAGAGTGTGGAATTAGTGTTGAAAGTTTACTTGACTTGGAAGAAGTATTGGACAATTTGTCTCAAGAAGAGTATCAGGATTTGGTCAAAAATGCTAAGGCCGTAGGTCAAAAAATTCGTGAGGGTTCTTATCTTCTTTCCGCATTGCAAGCTTTAAATTAATAAATCTAAAAATGACTTAAATAGATGGATGAGGGAGTTACTGGATTCCCTCTTTTATTATAGTTAAAAAGAGATTAAAAAATGAAATAACATTCGATATTTGTCAGAAAATAACAACTAAAAATGAAAATTCAGAAAATTCTATTGACAGGACTTAAAAAGGGTCTATAATGGATAGAAAAACAAAGGAGAATACCATGAAAACAAGGAAAGTATTGGCTCTTGCGGGAGTCACTTTATTAGCAGCTGGTGTCTTAGCGGCTTGTTCTGGTGGTTCTGCTACTAAAGGTGAGCAGACCTTCGCATTTACCTACGAGACAGACCCAGATAACCTCAACTATTTAACAACTGGTAAGGCAGCGACTGCTGACATTACTAGTAATGTAATTGATGGATTGCTTGAAAATGATAAATACGGGAACCTTATTCCCTCAATGGCAGAGGACTGGTCAGTTTCTAAGGATGGATTGACTTATACTTATAAGATTCGTCAGGATGCCAAGTGGTACACATCTGAGGGAGAAGAGTATGCTCCTGTTAAGGCTCAGGACTTTGTGACAGGTCTTAAATATGCGACAGATAAGAAATCTGAAGCTCTATACTTGGTACAGGATTCAATCAAAGGTTTGGATGCATACGCTAAAGGGGAAAATAAAGATTTCTCTCAAGTTGGGATTAAAGCTCTTGACGATCAAACAGTCCAATACACTTTGAACAAACCTGAAAGTTTTTGGAATTCTAAAACAACAATGGGTGTTTTAGCGCCAGTCAATGAAGAGTTTTTGAACTCAAAAGGGGATGATTTTGCCAAAGCTACGGATCCAAGTAGTATCTTGTATAATGGTCCTTATTTGTTGAAATCCATTGTAACCAAATCTACTGTTGAATTTGCAAAAAATCCTAACTACTGGGATAAAGACAATGTCCATATTGACAAAGTCAAATTGTCATTCTGGGATGGTCAAGATACTAGTAAACCTGCAGAAAACTTTAAAGATGGTAGCCTTTCAGCAGCTCGTCTCTATCCAACAAGTGCAAGTTTCGCAGAACTTGAGAAAGAGATGAAGGACAATATTGTCTATACGCAACAGGACTCTACGACTTATGTAGTAGGAACAAACATTGACCGTCAGTCCTATAAATATACTTCTAAGACTAGTGAAGAACAAAAGACCTCAACTAAAAAGGCTCTCTTAAACAAGGATTTCCGTCAGGCTATTGCCTTTGGATTTGACCGTACAGCCTATGCTTCTCAGCTAAATGGACAAACTGGAGCAAGCAAAATCTTACGTAATATCTTTGTTCCACCAACATTTGTTCAAGCAGATGGAAAAAACTTTGGTGACATGGTCAAAGAAAAATTGGTGACTTATGGTGATGAATGGAAGGATGTCAACCTTGCTGATGCTCAAGATGGTCTCTATAATCCAGAGAAAGCCAAGGCAGAATTTGCTAAGGCTAAGACTGCTCTTCAGGCAGAAGGAGTACAGTTCCCAATTCACCTAGACATGCCTGTTGACCAAACAGCAACTACAAAAGTTCAGCGTGTCCAATCTATGAAACAATCCTTGGAAGCAACTTTAGGATCTGATAATGTGGTTATTGATATTCAACAATTACAAAAAGATGATTTATTGAATGTTACTTTATTTGCACAAACTGCTGCTGGTGAGGATTGGGATCTTTCTGATAACGTTGGATGGGGACCAGACTTCTCAGATCCATCAACTTATCTTGATATCATCAAGCCTTCTGTAGGGGAAAATACGAGAACTTACCTAGGATTTGATTCAGGAAAAGATAATGAGGCGGCTAAAAAGGTTGGTCTCAATGATTATGATAAAATGGTCAATGAAGCAGGGGAAGAAACTACAGATATTACAAAACGGTATAACAAGTATGCCGAAGCTCAAGCATGGTTGACAGATAGTGCCTTAGTCATCCCAACAACTTCTAAAACTGGTCGTCCAATCTTGTCTAAGATGGTACCATTCACTTTACCTTTCGCTTTCGCAGGTAACAAGGGGACAAGCGATCCGCTTCGATACAAATATCTTGAACTTCAAGACAAGGCAGTCACAGCAGATGAATATCAAAAAGCTCAAGATAAATGGATGAAAGAAAAAGAAGAATCCAATAAAAAAGCGCAAGAAGAACTTGCAAAACATGTGAAATAAGATAAAAAGAAGTTAGTTATTCGCTAACTTCTTTTGGTTTATCGAAAATGAGTTGAAACCTCTCTTCACTTTCAAAGATTATGAAACTAATTTTTTTGTAGAAAAAATCCTGAGTTTTTATTCTCAGGATTTTCTTTCATCTCACTGTTGTGGTTGTTGAACTTGTGGATTTTGTGGCGTTGGTTGTACTGGTTGTGTCGGTTGAACAGCCTGGCCAGCTTGTCCTTGATTAGGATCAGTTGCTGGAGCATTATTGGGTTGTTGACCAACCGTCGTACTTGCCTGTGTAGTTGAACTTTCAGCTGTTGTGCTTGGAGTTTCTACCGTTTGTGTTTGTTGTGTTGCTGAATTATTCCATGTGTTCTTCGCGTTGTTCTGGAAGACGAATTCTCCATTTCGGAACAGGCCGTCTGGCATCGTCCAATCTCCAGGTTGATCATCTTCTGATAGATACGATATCATTGAGCGATAAACCTTAGCAGCAACTAGGAAACCATCTCCAACGATTGGAGTTAAACGATTTGAGTAACCAGTCCATACAGCCATAGAATACTTACGAGTATAACCTACAAACATTTCATCTGGAGCTACGTAGCCAGTGTTCTTGATATACTTTTCAATTTCGTCATCAGTATAGTTAGAAGTACCTGTCTTACCTGCTTGTGGAAGCCATGGTAGGTAAGCACCACGTCCGGTTCCGTAAGCTAAAACAGTTTTCATCATTTCGGTCATCATATAGGCAGTAGTTTCTTTCATAGCTCGTGTACCAGCATCAGAAAATTCTTTTTCACTACCATCACTGAAGACGATTTTATTGATATACATTGGTTTGTGGTAAATACCACCATTAGCAAAGGCGGCATAAGCAGCAGCCATTTTTTCACTACTTGCACCGTAGTGTTTGTTAGATTCTGTTGTATTACTTGAAATGGCGTTAGCATAGTGTATGCTTGGGTAATCAATACCTAAGCCATTTAGGAAAGTTTTAGCTCTATCTAGACCGACCTTATTCAAAGTCTCAACGGCTGTGACATTTCGTGATTGTTGAAGAGCATACTGGATTGTAATGTTTCCAAAGTAGCCATGATCCCAGTTGTAGACTGGAGTATCAGTGCCAGGATAGTTATAAGGGACATCATGTACAATAGAAGCAGTAGAGTCATAGACTCCATATTCTAAAGCGGGAGCATAGTCAGTGATTGGTTTCATAGTAGAACCCCAGTCACGATTGGTTTCAACGGCTTGGTTGATTCCGAAAGATACATTACTTGATTGGTGACGGGCACCTAACTGAGCAATGACTTTACCATTTGTTACATCCACGATAGTGGAAGCTACTTGAAGTTCATCATCTGGATAAGCAACGTACTCATCTGTATTGTAAACATCCCAAAGTCTCTGTTGAACATTTTTGTCGACATTAGTATAGACTTCCATACCTGTGGTAAGAAGGTTGTAGCCCGTTTCTTGTTCGACTTGGTCGATTACTTCTTTGAGGTAGTTGTCCATATAGGCAGGGTAACTATTGGCTGACTTCAAGCTTTGAAGTCCGTCAGTGATAGGCGTATTAATAGCTTTTTCGTAATCTTCTGCACTGATATATTTCTGTCCCTTCATTTCTGAAAGTACCAAGTTACGACGCTCTAGAGCAGCTTCTGGGTGGGAATATGGATCATATTGGTTTGGTGCTTGAGGCATTCCGGCTAGGAGTGCTAACTGTGGCAAGCTTAAATCCTTCAAGTCTTTTCCATAGTAATTTTCGGCTGCGGTTTGCATTCCATAGTTACCGTTAGACATGTAGACTTTGTTGATGTAGTAGGTCAGGATTTCTTGCTTGGTTGCTTTTTGCTCTAATTGAACGGCTAGCCAAGCTTCTTGGGCTTTACGTGACAAGGTTTGATCGGCAGTTGAAGTAGAGAAATAAGTTAATTTAATCAATTGCTGAGTCAAGGTTGAAGCCCCTTGGAGCCCTCCTTTCCCTTGGAGGTTTCTCAATGCCGCCCCCATGATACGAATGGTATCAACACCTCTATGGTCAAAGAAACGGTGGTCTTCGATAGACACGATGGCCTTGACTAAGTCAGTAGGAATTTCATTTGCTTGGGCATTTACGCGACGTTCAGATCCAAGGTCAGCAATCAGTTCGTTTTTATTGTCATAAATCTTGCTAGAGGTTGTCGCAACTAATTTACTTTCAGATAAGGCTGGAGCCTTGCTAACAAAGTAGAGGAAGATACCTCCACCCAATAGAAATAATGCGATAAATAAGGTAAGAAATGTAATTCCAATATACTTTAAGAATCGCAGAATGGTTTGTTTATTCATCTTGTTTTACCACCTAGTAAATGTTCTTTGATAATATCGAGATAGGGAATTTGAGGGAAAGCTCCTTGCTTTATTAAATATCCGTATTCTTGAATATATCCAAGTGGCATTGATTTTTGGCCCTTATCTTGATGATAAAAGCGAATCAAATCAAGTGCCGGCAACAAATAAGTTTCTTGTCGAGAAGAAAAATGAAGCAGTACGAAGCAAATGCCCTGCTGTTCTAGAACTTGTTCCATATGTTGAATCTGGTGAAGATGGAAGTTCTTCATTGGGATAGCATTTTTTTGCCGCGTTTCCTTGGCTTCAAAGTCAATGTAATGTCCTCTATATACGCCAGAGTAATCTGTTGTGGAAGCTTGTCTAAAATAGGCTTCTACAATTTTGGCTCGACTACGTTGAGGATAGTCTACTCGAACAATCTGAACAGGCGTTGGCTTTTTATGGATAACTGCCATACCATGCGTCAGATAGTAGTCGTTTGTAGCGTTAATCATCTTTTCAAAAGTCATTCCTCGATTTGCGAAATTTTTTGGTTGAGAAATGGATGTTTGGCTTTTTTTTGATGAAATTTTATGAGGATAGTTGACCATATTTCTCCTTATTGGTACAATAAAATCACTCTATTATACCATAAAAATAGAAAGAAAGGTGTAAAAATGACTACAGCTTTAATTATGGGATATTCTAATTTTGACTTGGGTTTGTTTAATGAAAAAGATATCAGGATAAAAATTATAAAGAAAGCCATTCGCCGTGATTTAGAAAGTTTAGCAGAAGAAGGGATTAAATGGCTGGTCTTTACAGGAAACTTGGAATTTGAATCTTGGGTGCTTGATGTCGCAAATGAAATGAAAGAAGAATATGATTTCAACCTAGCAACCATTTTTGATTTTGAAACACACGGGGAAAATTGGAATGAAGCGAATCAGCTTAAACTTAGCCAATTTAAGCAGGTCGATTTTGTCAAATATGCCTATCCTAAATATGAACATATGGGGCAACTACGAGACTACCAACGATTTTTGCTGGAAAATACTGACTTAGCTTATTTTTTCTATGACCCAGAAAATGAGACCAAATTAAAATTTATAGACAATTTGATGAAAAATCAGGAAGGTTATCGTATAAAAAGGCTAACCTTTGAAGGCCTAAATGAGCTGGCAGAAAATTTTTCTGAAAAGTAAGCCTTTGACCTTGATTTTTGTTTGCCTTTTTTTATATAATAATACTATTAGAAACCGAGAATGGAGAGAGAGATGGCAGGTATTATTTTTTCAGCGAAAGATATTTTCGAGCAAGAGTTTGGACGTGAAGTCCGTGGGTATAGTAAGGTTGAAGTTGATGAATTTTTGGACGATGTCATCAAGGACTATGAAACTTATGCTGCCTTAGTCAAGTCTCTCCGTCAAGAAATTGCAGAGTTGAAGGAAGAATTGTCTCGCAAACCTGAATCTGCACCGGTTCAAGCAGAACCACTTGAAATGACAGCAACAACTTCTATGACGAATTTTGATATTTTAAAACGTCTAAATCGTCTTGAGAAAGAAGTATTTGGTAAACAAATTTTGGATAACTCTGATTTATAAGAGCTTATTTGAAAAGTGCAATTTTTGGATAATCGCGTGAGGAGAATTTCTTTTCATGAGGAAAGTCCATGCTAGCACAGGCTGTGATGCCTGTAGTGTTTGTGCTAGGCGAAACCATAAGCCTAGGGACGAGAAATCGTTACGGCAGTCGAAATGGCTAAGTCCTTGGATAGGTCAGAGTAGGCTTGAAAGTGCCACAGTGACGGAGTCTTTCTGGAAACAGAGAGAGTGGAACGCGGTAAACCCCTCAAGCTAGCAACCCAAATTTCGGTCGGGGCATGGAGTACACGGAAACGAACGTAGTACTCTGACTGCTATCAGCTGTAAGTTGTTAGTGGTAGACAGATGATTATCGAAGGAAGTGGTCCTAGTCACTTCTGGAACAAAACATGGCTTATAGAAAATTGCATATAGGTTGGGGCTGAGAAAACTTTCTCAACCTCATTTTTTAAAGTGGACATATAGAAAGGTCTTATAAGACTGAAAATGAAAAAAGAATTTAATTTAATCGCTACTGCTGCAGCGGGTCTTGAGGCTGTCGTTGGTCGTGAAGTGCGAGAATTGGGCTACGATTGTCAGGTTGAAAACGGCCGTGTTCGTTTTCAAGGAGATGCGAAAGCCATCATCGAAACCAACCTCTGGCTTCGGGCAGCAGACCGTATCAAAATTATCGTAGGAACGTTCCCAGCTAAGACTTTTGAAGAGCTCTTCCAGGGAGTTTTCGCTCTAGATTGGGAAAATTATTTACCGCTTGGGGCTCGTTTTCCGATTTCGAAAGCAAAATGTGTTAAATCTAAACTTCACAATGAACCCAGTGTACAGGCTATTTCAAAGAAGGCTGTTGTTAAAAAGTTGCAAAAACACTACGCCCGCCCAGAAGGTGTTCCTCTGATGGAGAATGGCCCAGAGTTTAAGATTGAGGTCTCTATTCTGAAAGACATAGCAACTGTCATGATTGATACGACAGGGGCTAGCCTCTTTAAACGTGGCTATCGTACCGAAAAAGGTGGTGCTCCTATCAAGGAAAACATGGCGGCAGCCATTTTGCAACTCTCTAACTGGTATCCAGACAAGCCCTTGATTGATCCGACCTGTGGTTCAGGAACTTTCTGTATCGAGGCAGTTATGATTGCTAGGAAGATGGCTCCAGGTCTTCGTCGCTCCTTTGCTTTTGAGGAATGGAACTGGATTAGCGATCGCTTGATCCAGGAAGTTCGCACAGAAGCAGCTAAGAAAGTGGATCGTGAGCTTGAGCTAGATATCATGGGCTGTGATATCGATGCACGTATGGTGGAAATTGCTAAGGCAAATGCTCAAGCAGCAGGTGTTGCAGGAGATATTACCTTTAAGCAGATGCGCGTGCAGGATTTGCGTTCTGATAAAATAAATGGAGTGATTATCTCTAACCCACCTTATGGGGAACGCTTGTCAGATGATGCAGGGGTTACCAAGCTTTATGCTGAGATGGGTCAAGTATTTGCACCGCTGAAAACGTGGAGCAAGTTTATCTTAACCAGTGATGAAGCCTTTGAGACCAAGTACGGTAGTCAGGCGGATAAGAAACGGAAGTTGTACAACGGAACTTTAAAAGTTGATTTGTATCAATATTTTGGTCAGCGTGTTAAACGTCAGGAAGTAAAGTAGGAAGGAAAACTCATGAGTAAGAAAAGACGGAATCGTCATAAAACAGAACATAAAGAAGCGCAATTTGATTTTGATGATGCCAAAGAGCTAACGGTTGGAGAAGCCATGCGAAAAAATGAAGAGGTGGAAGCAGGTGTGTTGCCTGGAGATTCTATCTTGGACAAGTATGTGAAACAACATAAAGATGAAATTGAGGCAGATAAGTTTGAAACACGTCAGTTTAGCAAGGATGATTTAGTTGAAAAAGAAGAGGTAGAGGAGACTCAGACTCTGGATAATTTGCTTCAAGAGCTTCGTGAGGAAACAGGAGTAACTTCTCCAGCTCCAGAAGATGAATTGCGTCAGTTTGATGATTTAGAATTAACACGAGTTTCAGAAGCTCCTCTTGTCGAAGAATTTGAGAAGGAAGAGGTACCATTAGTTGGAACGGAAGAGGCTCTCACGCGTTCTCGAGTCACAGATAGTGAAGATGGAAAAAGTAAGAAGAAATGGGTGCTTTACGGTATTCTAGCAGCCTTAGTGGTTCTTATCCTTGGAACTGGTTATTATGTTTATCGTCAAGTGGCTCGTTCGACCAAGGAAATCCAAACTTCTCAATCAACTACAAATACGCAGTCAGATGCGGAAGAATTCAATAATTTATATGATGCCTTCTATACAGATAGCAACAAAACGGCTTTGAAGAATAGCCAGTTTGATAAACTGAGTCAACTGAAAACCTTGCTTGATAAGCTAGAAGGTAGTCGTGAATATACGCTTGCAAAATCTAAGTATGATAGCCTAGCAACTCAAATCAAGGCCATTCAAGATGTCAATGCTCAATTTGAGAAACCAGCTATTATGGATGGTGTCTTGGATACTAACGCTAAAGCTAAATCAGATGCTAAATTTACAGATATTAAAACTGGAAATACGGAGCTTGATAAAGTTCTAGATAAGGCTATCAGCCTTGGTAAGAGCCAGCAAACAAGTGCTTCAAGCTCAAGTTCAAGTGAAACTAGCAGCTCAAGCTCTAGTCAAGCAAGCGAAAATACTGCTAGTGAGACAAGTCCAAGTAGCTCAAATACTGCATCAACTGAAACTAGAAGTACCCGCAGTGAAGTCAATATGGGTGTATCAAGTGCAGGAGTTGCTGTTCAAAGAAGTGCGAGTCGTGTTTCTTATAACCAGTCTGCTATTGATGATAGCAATAATTCTGCCTGGGATTTCGCGGATGGTGTCTTAGAACAAATTCTAGCGACTTCACGTTCACGTGGTTATATCACTGGTAACCAATATATCCTTGAACGTGTTAATATCGTTAATGGCAATGGTTATTACAACCTCTACAAGCCAGATGGAACCTATCTCTTTACCCTTAACTGTAAGACAGGATACTTTGTTGGAAATGGTTCTGGACATGCGGATGACTTGGACTACTAAGCAGTCGTTACAAAATTCTTTCTTTTCAAAAGTAAAAATGATAAAATAAAACAAATTAAACAAGAGGAGTGTCAAATGACAAAAGCTAACTTTGGTGTTGTTGGTATGGCCGTAATGGGTCGTAACCTTGCCCTTAATATTGAATCTCGTGGTTACACAGTTGCTATTTACAACCGTAGTAAAGAAAAAACTGAAGATGTAATTGCTTGCCATCCTGAAAAGAACTTTGTACCAAGCTATGACGTTGAAAGTTTTGTAAACTCAATCGAAAAACCTCGTCGTATCATGCTCATGGTTCAAGCTGGACCTGGTACAGATGCTACAATTCAAGCCCTTCTTCCACACCTTGACAAGGGTGATATCTTGATCGACGGAGGAAACACTTTCTACAAAGATACCATCCGTCGTAATGAAGAATTGGCAAACTCAGGTATCAACTTTATCGGTACTGGGGTTTCTGGTGGTGAAAAAGGTGCCCTAGAAGGTCCTTCTATCATGCCTGGTGGACAAAAAGAGGCCTACGAATTGGTTGCGGATGTTCTTGAAGAAATCTCAGCTAAAGCACCAGAAGATGGCAAACCATGTGTGACTTATATCGGTCCTGATGGAGCTGGTCACTATGTGAAAATGGTTCACAACGGTATCGAGTATGGTGATATGCAATTGATCGCAGAAAGTTATGACTTGATGCAACACTTGCTAGGCCTTTCTGCAGAAGATATGGCTGAAATCTTTACTGAGTGGAACAAGGGTGAATTGGACAGCTACTTGATCGAAATCACAGCTGATATCTTGAGCCGTAAAGACGATGAAGGTCAAGATGGACCAATCGTAGACTACATCCTTGATGCCGCAGGTAACAAGGGAACTGGTAAATGGACTAGCCAATCATCACTTGACCTTGGTGTGCCATTGTCACTCATCACTGAGTCAGTATTTGCACGTTACATTTCAACTTACAAAGAAGAACGTGTACATGCTAGCAAGGTTCTTCCAAAACCAGCTGCCTTCAAATTTGAAGGAGACAAGGCTGAGTTGATTGAAAAGATCCGTCAAGCCCTTTACTTCTCAAAAATCATTTCATACGCACAAGGTTTTGCTCAATTGCGTGTAGCTTCTAAAGAAAATAACTGGAACTTGCCATTTGCAGACATCGCATCTATCTGGCGTGATGGCTGTATCATCCGTTCTCGTTTCTTGCAAAAGATTACAGATGCTTACAACCGTGATGCAGATCTTGCCAACCTTCTTTTGGATGAATACTTCTTGGATGTCACTGCTAAGTACCAACAAGCAGTGCGTGATATCGTAGCTCTTGCTGTTCAAGCTGGTGTGCCAGTGCCAACTTTCTCAGCAGCTATTACTTACTTTGATAGCTACCGTTCAGCTGACCTTCCAGCTAACTTGATCCAAGCGCAACGTGACTACTTTGGTGCCCACACTTACCAACGTAAAGACAAAGAAGGAACCTTCCACTACTCTTGGTATGACGAAAAATAAGTAGGTCTGCCATGGGGAAACGGATTTTATTACTTGAGAAAGAACGAAATCTAGCTCATTTTTTAAGTTTGGAACTCCAAAAAGAGCAATACCGAGTTGATCAGGTTGAGGAGGGGCAAAAGGCCCTCTCCATGGCTCTTCAGACAGACTATGACTTGATTTTATTGAATGCTCAACTGGGGGATATGACAGCCCAGGATTTTGCAGACAAGCTGAGTCGGACTAAGCCAGCCTCCGTGATCATGGTCTTGGACCATCGCGAAGAATTGCAAGATCAGATTGAGACAATCCAACGCTTTGCCGTTTCTTACATCTATAAGCCAGTTATTATTGAGAATCTGGTAGCTCGTATTTCAGCTATTTTCCGAGGTCGGGACTTTATCGACCAACACTGTAGTCAGATGAAGGTTCCAACGTCTTACCGCAATCTGCGTATGGATGTAGAGCATCATACCGTTTATCGTGGCGAAGAGATGATTGCTTTGACCCGTCGTGAGTATGATCTTTTGGCTACTCTTATGGGAAGCAAGAAAGTTCTGACTCGTGAGCAGTTGTTGGAAAGTGTCTGGAAGTATGAAAGTGCGACCGAAACCAATATCGTGGATGTCTATATCCGTTATCTACGTAGTAAGCTTGATGTAAAAGGTCAAAAAAGCTACATTAAAACAGTACGTGGTGTTGGTTACACCATGCAAGAATAGAAAAGCAGTTGCAGTTATGTAACTGCTTTTTATATGAGTTTTTTTATATATTGACATACGATTTTGCATTTGCTACAATCAGCTATGGAGGATAGGTCTAATGAAAATAATAAAAAAATTGATGCAAATTGCATTAGCAGTCTTTTTCTTCGGTTTGTTAGCAACAAGTGCAGTATTGGCGGATGATGCTGATTTAGAAGGTTGGAAATTTGTCCAAGAAAATGGTAGAACCTACTACAAGAAGGGTGAGATCAAAGAAAAGGCTTGGCGAGTGATTGATGGCAAGACCTATTATTTTGATCATGTATCAGGAGAAATGGTTGTCGGCTGGCAATATATCCCGTTTCCATCTAAAGGTAGTACAATTGGTCCTTACCCAAATGGTTTAAGATTAGAATCTATGCCAATGCCACAATGGTACTACTTTAACCAAGATGGGGTTCTTCAAGAATTTGTTGGCAAGCAAGTTTTAGAGGCAAAAACTGCTACAAACACCAACAAACATCATGGGGAACAATATGAGACCCCAGACGAAAAACGTGTTTATTATTTTGAAGATCAGCGTAGCTATCACACTTTAAAAACTGGTTGGATTTATGACGAGGGGCATTGGTATTATTTACAGAAGGATAGTGGCTTCGATGCTCGTATCGACAGTTTAACGGTTGGGGAGCTAGTGCGTGGTTGGACAAATGATAACTCAACTTGGTACTATCTAGATCCAATAACAGCTACAATGCAAACTGGTTGGAAACAACTTGGCAATAAGTGGTACTACTTCCGTTCATCAGGTGCAATGGCAACTGGCTGGTATCAAGAAGGCTCAACTTGGTATTATTTAGACCAGTCAAATGGTGATCTGAAAATTGGTTGGCAAAACCTTGGTAACAAGTGGTACTATCTCCGTTCATCAGGTGCTATGGCAACAGGCTGGTTCCAGGTCGGTAGTAAATGGTACTACGCTTATAGCTCAGGTGCCTTGGCAGTGAATACCACTGTAGATGGCTATTCTGTCAACTATAATGGCGAATGGGTTCAATAATTAAAAAAGCGATTGTGAATGGAAACAATCGCTTTTTTTATGAAAATATAATAAAATAGATAGGAAAGAATCAATACTTGTGTGAAAAATAAGACGGTCTTTCCGTCTAGTAAAAGGATAACATGACAAAAAAGGTTGGTGTCGGTCAGGCACATAGTAAGATAATTTTAATTGGGGAGCATGCAGTCGTTTACGGTTATCCGGCTATTTCCCTGCCTCTTTTGGAGGTGGAGGTGACTTGTAAGGTAGTTCCTGCAGCGAGTCCTTGGCGTCTCTATGAAGAGGATACCTTGTCCATGGCGGTGTATGCTTCACTGGAGTATTTGGATATCAAAGAATCCTGCATTCGCTGTGAGATTGACTCGGCTATCCCTGAAAAACGGGGAATGGGTTCGTCAGCGGCTATCAGCATAGCGGCCATTCGTGCGGTATTTGACTATTATCAGGCAGAACTGCCTCATGATGTACTAGAAATCTTGGTCAATCGAGCTGAGATGATTGCCCATATGAATCCTAGTGGTTTGGATGCTAAGACCTGTCTCAGTGACCAGCCTATTCGCTTTATTAAGAACGTAGGATTTACAGAGCTTGAGATGGATTTATCCGCCTATTTGGTGATTGCCGATACGGGTGTTTATGGTCATACTCGTGAAGCCATCCAAGTGGTTCAAAGCAAGGGCAAGGATGCCTTACCGTTTTTGCATGCCTTGGGAGAATTGACTCGGCAGGCAGAAGAAGCGATTTCACGAAAAGATGCTGAAGGGCTGGGGCAAATCCTCAGTAAAGCACATTTACATTTAAAAGAAATTGGTGTCAGTAGCCCTGAGGCAGACCATCTGGTAGAAACGGCTCTTAACCATGGTGCTCTGGGTGCCAAGATGAGCGGTGGTGGGCTTGGAGGCTGTATCATAGCTTTGGCGGACAATTTGACACAAGCACAAGAACTAGCAGAAAGATTAGAAGAGAAAGGAGCTGTTCAGACATGGATAGAGAGCCTGTAACAGTACGTTCCTACGCAAATATTGCTATTATTAAATACTGGGGAAAGAAAGAAGAAAAAGAGATGGTGCCTGCTACTAGCAGTATCTCTCTGACTTTGGAGAATATGTATACGGAGACGACTTTGTCGCCTTTACCAGCCAATGTAACGGCTGATGAATTTTACATCAATGGTCAGCTACAAAATGAGGCGGAGCATGCTAAGATGAGCAAAATAATCGACCGCTACCGCCCAGTTGGAGAAGGTTTTGTTCGTATTGACACTCAAAACAATATGCCTACCGCAGCGGGCTTATCATCAAGTTCTAGTGGTTTGTCCGCCTTGGTTAAGGCTTGCAATGCTTATTTTCAGCTTGGATTGGATAGAAGTCAGTTAGCACAGGAGGCTAAGTTTGCCTCAGGCTCTTCCTCTCGGAGTTTTTATGGACCATTAGGTGCCTGGGACAAGGATAGCGGAGAGATTTACCCTGTAGAGACAGACTTGAAACTAGCTATGATGATGTTGGTGCTAGAGGATAAGAAAAAACCAATCTCTAGCCGTGACGGGATGAAACTTTGTGTGGAAACCTCGACGACCTTTGATGACTGGGTGCGTCAGTCTGAGAAGGATTATCAGGATATGCTGGTTTATCTCAAGGAAAATGACTTTGCCAAGGTTGGGGAATTAACGGAGAAAAATGCCCTGGCTATGCACGCTACGACAAAAACAGCATCACCAGCCTTTTCTTATCTGACGGATGCAAGCTATGAAGCCATGGACTTTGTTCGCCAGCTTCGTGAGCAAGGGGAAGCCTGCTACTTTACTATGGATGCTGGTCCCAATGTCAAAGTCCTCTGTCAAGAGAAAGACTTGGAGCATTTATCAGAAATCTTCGGTCAACGTTATCGCTTGATTGTGTCAAAAACAAAGGATTTGAGTCAAGATGATTACTGTTAAAACTTGCGGAAAGCTCTATTGGGCAGGTGAGTATGCTATTTTAGAGCCAGGGCAGTTGGCCTTGATAAAGGCCATTCCCATCTATATGAAGGGCGAGATTGCTTTTTCTGATAGTTACCGTATCTACTCAGATATGTTTGATTTCGTAGTGAACTTGACACCAAATCCTGACTACAGCTTGATTCAAGAAACAATTGCTTTAGTGGAAGATTTCCTCGTTTATCGTGGGCAGACCTTGCAACCTTTTTCTCTAGAAATTCGTGGAAAAATGGAACGAGAAGGGAAAAAGTTTGGTCTTGGTTCTAGCGGTAGCGTCGTTGTCTTGACTGTCAAGGCTTTACTGGCTCTGTATGATGTTTCAGTTGATCAGAATCTCTTGTTCAAACTGGCTAGTGCTGTCTTGCTCAAGCGCGGAGACAATGGTTCTATGGGGGACATTGCCTGTATTGTGGCAGAGGATTTGGTTCTTTACCAGTCATTTGATCGCCAGAGGGTGGCTGCTTGGTTGGAAGAAGAAAATTTGTCGACAGTTTTAGAGCGTGATTGGGGCTTTTCAATTTCACAAGTGCAACCAACCCTAGAATGTGATTTCCTAGTGGGATGGACCAAGGAAGTGGCTGTATCGAGTCACATGGTCCAGCAAATCAAGCAAAATATCAATCAGAATTTTTTAAGTTCTTCAAAAGAAACGGTGGCTGCTTTGGTAGAAGCCTTGGAGCAGGGGGATGCAGAAAAAATTATCGAGCAGGTGGAAACAGCCAGCAAGCTCTTAGAAGGCTTGAGCGCAGATATTTACACACCTTCGCTTAGACAGCTGAAAGAAGCTAGTCAAGATTTGCAGGCTGTTGCTAAGAGTAGTGGCGCTGGTGGTGGTGACTGTGGCATTGCCTTGAATTTTGATGCGCAATCAACTGAAACCTTAAAAAATCGTTGGGCCGATCTGGGGATTGAGCTCTTATACCAAGAAAGGATAGGACATGACGACAAATCGTAAGGATGAGCACATCCGCTATGCCCTTGAGCAGAAAAGTTCTTATAATAGCTTTGATGAGGTGGAGTTGATTCATTCTTCCTTGCCTCTTTACGACCTGGATGAAATCGATCTGTCGACAGAGTTTGCTGGTCGAAAGTGGGAGTTTCCTTTCTATATCAATGCCATGACAGGTGGAAGCGATAAGGGAAGAGAAATCAATCAAAAACTGGCTCAAGTGGCGGAAGCCTGTGGTATTTTATTTGTAACGGGTTCTTATAGCGCAGCCCTCAAAGATCCAACAGATGACTCTTTTTCTGTCAAATCTAGTCATCCAGATCTCCTTCTTGGAACCAATATTGGATTGGACAAGCCTGTCGAGTTAGGACTTCAGACCGTAGAAGAGATGACTCCTCTCCTCTTGCAAGTGCATGTCAATGTCATGCAGGAATTACTCATGCCCGAGGGAGAAAGGTCGTTCAGAAGCTGGCAGTCGCATCTGGCAGACTACAGCAAGCAAATCTCCGTTCCTATTGTCCTAAAGGAAGTGGGCTTTGGAATGGATGTCAAGACCATAGAAAGAGCCTATGAACTAGGGATTCGAACCTTTGATATATCGGGTCGTGGTGGCACCAGCTTTGCCTATATCGAAAACCGTCGCAGTGGTCAACGTGATTACCTCAATCAATGGGGCCAGTCCACCATGCAAGCCCTTCTCAATGCCCAAGACTGGAAAGACAAGGTCGAACTCTTGGTTAGTGGAGGGGTTCGAAATCCGCTGGATATGATTAAGTGCCTAGTCTTTGGTGCCAAGGCTGTGGGACTGTCTCGAACAGTTTTGGAATTGGTTGAAAGCTACACAATTGAAGAAGTGATTGGTATTATCCAAGGCTGGAAAGACGATCTGCGTTTGATTATGTGTGCCCTTAATTGTGCCACCATAGCAGATTTGCAAAAAGTAGACTATCTTCTTTATGGAAAATTAAAAGAAGCAAAGGATCAGATGAAAAAGGCGTAACCACCGCCTTTTTTCCATCCTCAGACTGAGGTGACTTTTTTGAATTGTGTTAAAATAGAAGGGAGAGGATGAACCTATGAGAAAATTTAAAATCTTTTTATTTATCGAAGCCTGTCTTTTGACAGGAGCTCTGATTTTGATGGTATCAGAGCATTTTTCGCGTTTTCTGCTGATTCTATTCCTCTTTTTGCTTTTGATTCGCTATTACACTGGTAAAGAGGGCAATAATCTTCTTTTAGTGGTGGCAACCATTCTCTTCTTTTTCATCGTCATGCTCAATCCCTTTGTGATTCTAGCTATTTTTGTTGCGGTTATATACAGTCTCTTTCTTCTTTATCCGATGATGAACCAGGAAAAAGAGCAGACAAATTTGGTTTTTGAAGAGGTGGTGACGGTTAAGAAGGAGAAAAATCGTTGGTTTGGAAATCTCCATCATTTTTCAAGCTACCAAACTTGCAAGTTTGATGATATCAATCTCTTTCGTCTCATGGGTAAGGACACTATTCATCTGGAGAGGGTTATCCTAACCAATCATGACAATGTCATTATCCTCAGAAAGATGATTGGCACGACCAAAATCATTGTACCTGTAGATGTGGAAGTCAGTCTCAGCGTTAACTGTCTCTATGGTGATTTGACTTTTTTCAACCAGCCCAAACGAGCCCTCCGTAATGAACACTATCATCAAGAAACAAGAGACTACCTTAAGAGTAACAAGAGTGTCAAGATTTTCTTGACGACTATAATTGGGGATGTGGAGGTGGTTAGAGGATGAAAAAACAAGCCTATGTAATCATTGCTCTCACCTCCTTTCTGTTTGTCTTATTTTTCTCCCACAGCTTGCTGGAAATACTTGACTTTGACTGGTCTATTTTCTTGCATGATGTCGAAAAAACAGAAAAAATTGTCTTTTTGTTGTTGGTATTCAGCATGTCCATGACCTTTCTCTTAGCCCTGTTTTGGAGAGGTGTTGAAGAGCTTTCTCTAAGAAAAATGCAGACTAATCTCAAGCGTTTGTTGACAGGGCAAGAAGTGGTTCAGCTTGCAGATCCAGATTTGGATGCCAGTTTCAAGTCCTTGTCAGGTAAACTTAACCTTTTGACAGAAGCTCTTCAAAAAGCAGAAAATCACAGTCTTGCTCAGGAAGAGGAAATCATCGAGAAGGAACGAAAGCGGATTGCTCGGGATTTGCACGATACAGTCAGTCAGGAGTTGTTTGCGGCCCACATGATTTTATCGGGTATCAGTCAGCAGGCTTTGAAATTGGATAGAGAAAAGATGCAGACCCAGTTGCAGAGTGTCACAGCTATTTTAGAAACAGCCCAGAAGGATTTGCGGGTCTTGCTCTTGCATTTGCGGCCTGTTGAACTGGAGCAGAAGAGTCTGGTTGAAGGGATTCAAATCCTCTTAAAAGAGCTTGAGGACAAGAGTGAGATCAAGGTTAGTTTCAAGCAAAATGTAACGAAATTGCCTAAGAAAATCGAGGAGCATATCTTCCGTATCCTGCAAGAGTTGATCAGCAATACCCTCCGTCATGCCCAGGCCTCTTGTTTGGATGTCTATCTCTATCAGACAGACTTTGAATTGCAACTGAAGGTGGTGGATAATGGGATTGGTTTCCAGTTGGGGAGTTTAGATGACTTGAGTTATGGACTCCGCAATATCAAGGAGCGGGTTGAAGATATGGCAGGGACAGTTCAGTTATTAACAGCTCCCAAGCAAGGGCTGGCAGTTGATATCCGTATTCCCCTGTTAGATAAGGAATGATAAAGGAGTAAAGATGAAAATTTTACTAGTAGATGACCATGAAATGGTTCGATTGGGCTTGAAAAGCTACTTTGACCTCCAAGACGATGTAGAAGTTGTGGGTGAGGCGGCTAATGGGTCTCAAGGGATTTCTTTAGCCTTGGAACTGCGTCCAGATGTTATTGTCATGGATATCGTCATGCCTGAGATGAATGGGATTGATGCGACCTTGGCCCTCCTCAAAGAATGGCCTGAAGCCAAGATTTTGATTGTGACTTCGTACTTGGACAATGAAAAGATCATGCCGGTCTTGAATGCTGGTGCTAGAGGCTATATGCTCAAGACTTCTAGTGCAGACGAACTACTCCATGCCGTCCGTAAGGTGGCTGCTGGCGAGTTGGCCATTGAGCAAGAGGTCAGCAAGAAGGTCGAATACCACCGCAATCATATAGAACTACATGAGGACTTGACTGCGCGTGAGCGAGATGTACTCCAACTCATTGCCAAGGGCTATGAAAATCAGCGCATCGCAGATGAACTTTTTATCTCTCTCAAGACGGTCAAGACGCACGTGTCTAACATTCTTGCCAAACTTGAAGTCAGCGATCGTACCCAGGCTGCAGTCTATGCCTTTCAGCACCACTTGGTGGGGCATGAAGACTTTTAATCCTAGCACATTAATACTCTTCGAAAATCAAATTCAAACCACGTAAGCTTCACCTTGCCGTACTCAAGTACAGCCTGCGGCTAGCTTCCTAGTTTGCTCTTTGATTTTCATTGAGTATAAATTAAAAAAATAACAAAAAGGAAAATCTATGAGATATATTGTAAGCATTTTAGCTATCGGTCTTGTAATAGGAGGAGGAATCTTATTTTGGAAAAGTAGAGAGAATACATCTCCTCGTATTCAAGCTGAAGAAAGTGCTTCATCTGCTTCTAGTCAAGAAACGAATCAATCCCCTAAGACACAAGAGAGTCATTTAGTTCCGACAGAAGATATTGTTACCGAGGAATATACGGTAACTTATGAAGATAAAAATCTGTATGGTCAAATCACTGCACCTAGAGACTATAAGAATAAAAAATTACCAGTAGTGGTTATCTCACATGGCTTTAACAATACATTTGATATGTATAAGGATTATATCCAATTGTTAGCAAAGCAAGGATTTTTGGTCTATGGTTTTGACTATTATGGAGGAAGTCGTAATTCTAAAAGTGGTGGTCAAGATATGCTTCAAATGTCTGTAAAAACAGAGCTAACAGATTTAACGAACGTAGTAGAGAAACTGACATCAGAAAGTTATATTGATAAGGATCATCTGAGCATAATAGGTGTCAGTCAGGGTGGTGTGGTAGCAAGCCTGTATGCGGCTGCTAATCCTGAACAAATCTACAAGCTCGGCCTGATTTTCCCCGCTTATGTTTTATTTGATGATGTGAAGGAAACGTATCAAAATCTTGGAAGTCCATCATTTGATCAACTCCCTGATAGTTTGACACATCATAATGCTAGCTTGGGTAAAATTTATCTGACAGATGCACTAGATATTGATATTGAAGATGTACAGAAGAGGATTATTGCTCCTACTCTAATTGTACATGGAACCAATGATACAATTGCTCCCTATCAATATTCAGTTGATGCTATCAAAAGAATTCCAAATGCTAAACTGGTGACTGTAGAAGGTGGAAGACATCGTATTGATGAGAATTTTAGTAAAATTGCTATACCAGCCATTCAGAACTTTTTGGCAGAGTAAAGAATTTTTAGTAGCTGACCTTAGTATCAAAGAAGCAAGCAAGTACCTCTAGCGTGATTGAAAAGCGCATTCATTACTTGAAAAAAGTCGCCCATTTATGTTATAATAGACTGTATTTAAAAAATTTTAAGGAGAAATGACAGAATGTCTGTATCATTTGAAAACAAAGAAACAAACCGTGGTGTCTTGACTTTCACTATCTCTCAAGACCAAATCAAACCAGAATTGGACCGTGTCTTCAACTCAGTGAAGAAATCTCTTAATGTTCCAGGTTTCCGTAAAGGTCACCTTCCACGCCCTATCTTCGATAAAAAATTTGGTGAAGAATCACTTTACCAAGACGTTATGAACGCTCTTTTGCCAAATGCTTATGAAGCAGCTGTAAAAGAAGCTGGTCTTGAAGTCGTTGCTCAACCAAAAATTGACGTAACTTCAATGGAAAAAGGTCAAGACTGGGTTATCACTGCTGAAGTTGTTACAAAACCTGAAGTAAAATTGGGTGACTACAAAAACCTTGAAGTATCAGTTGATGTAGAAAAAGAAGTAACTGACGCTGACGTTGAAGAGCGTATCGAACGCGAACGCAACAACTTGGCTGAATTGGTTATCAAAGAAGCTGCTGCTGAAAATGGCGACACTGTTGTCATCGACTTCGTTGGTTCTATCGACGGTGTTGAATTTGATGGTGGAAAAGGTGAAAACTTCTCACTTGGACTTGGTTCAGGTCAATTCATCCCTGGTTTCGAAGACCAATTGGTAGGTCACTCAGCTGGTGAAACTGTTGACGTTATCGTAACATTCCCAGAAGACTACCAAGCAGAAGATCTTGCAGGTAAAGAAGCTAAATTCGTAACAACTATCCACGAAGTAAAAGCTAAAGAAGTTCCAGCTCTTGATGACGAACTTGCAAAAGACATCGACGAAGAAGTTGAAACACTTGCTGAATTGAAAGAAAAATACCGCAAAGAATTGGCTGAAGCTAAAGAAGAAGCTTATAAAGATGCAGTTGAAGGTGCAGCAATTGATAAAGCTGTAGAAAACGCTGAAATCGTAGAACTTCCAGAAGAAATGATTCACGAAGAAGTTCACCGCTCAGTAAACGAATTCCTTGGAAACTTGCAACGTCAAGGTATCAACCCTGACATGTACTTCCAAATCACTGGAACTACTCAAGAAGACCTTCACAATCAATACCAAGTAGAAGCTGAGTCACGTACTAAGACTAACCTTGTTATCGAAGCAGTTGCGAAAGCTGAAGGATTTGACGCTTCAGAAGAAGAAATCCAAAAAGAAATCGAGCAATTGGCTGCAGACTACAACATGGAAGTTGCACAAGTACAAAGCTTGCTTTCAGCCGATATGTTGAAACATGATATCACAATCAAAAAAGCTGTTGAATTGATCACAAGCACAGCAACAGTTAAGTAATCTTAATAAACAAAAATCCCACCTGAATTGGTGGGTTTTCTTGTGCACTATTTTCCAAAAATCTCTTTGAGATCTGCGTCTGTAATCCCAATCATGGCTGGGATGCTATCCCAGTTTTCTTCGGTTAGGATGTAGGATTCTTCAGAGGCACTTGATGTGACTGTTTTGGAGATAGCTTGCTTATTTTCTTCAACATTCTCCAATAAATCACTGAAGCGTTCAATCAGATAGGTTTTTCGGGCGGTTCCGATGTGTTGAGTAGCATAATCAAAGGCCTGTAATTCGCCTAGTAAGATAAGCTTACTTTTGGCGCGTGTAATGGCTGTATAGATGAGATTGCGCTCCAGCATACGTCTACTAGCACTCGTGATAGGTAGGATGACAACAGGGAACTCACTTCCCTGGGACTTATGGATACTCATGGCATAGGCCAAGCGAATCTTGTACCATTCGTTACGTGGGTAAGAGACCTCATTGCCATCAAAATCAACGACAATCTCGTCTTGTTTCGACTCGGTGTATTTACCAGGAATCAGGTCTGTAATAGCTCCTAGATCTCCATTAAAGACATTGATTTCAGCATCGTTGACCAAGTGAATGACCTTATCTCCCTTGCGATAGTGGCACTGGGGAGCTTCAAAACTGAGTTGATCTTTTTGTGGTGGGTTCAGGAGGCCTTGCATGAGCTGGTTGATAGCATCAATCCCTGCTGTCCCTCGGTACATGGGAGCCAGAACTTGGATATCACGGGCAGGGATGCCACTTCTGAGGGCAGCGCCTAAGATCTTTTCAATCGTAGCTGGAATATGGCCGCTAGCAATTTCAAAGTAGGAACGGTCTGCTTTTTTCTGGGTAAAGTCAGCTGGCAAGATGCCCTGTCGAATCTGACTAGCTAGAGTGACGATGGTTGATTCTTCGCTTTGCCGATAAATTTTTTCCAAGCGAGTCTGAGGAATCAAGGGAATATGAAGCAGATCCGCTAGAACCTGTCCAGGACTGACAGACGGTAGCTGATCGCTATCCCCCACGATGAGAATTTTACTGTTAGAAGAGATATTGGAGAAGAGTTGATTGGCCAGCCAAGTATCCACCATAGAAAATTCATCTACGATGATAAAGTCGGCATCCAGATAATCTTCAAGATGGCTGGTATCATCGTCACCTGTCATTCCTAAATGACGGTGTATGGTCGCGCTAGGCAAACCTGTCAATTCATTCATGCGGCGAGCTGCTCGTCCAGTTGGAGCAGCAAGAAGAGTCGGCAGATTGCTTTTTTTCTTGAGGTCAAGTCCTTCTAAAAGGGCGTAAACAGCGATGATCCCATTGATAACAGTTGTCTTACCAGTACCAGGCCCACCTGTCAGAATAAAGACCTTGTTCTGGATAGCATCACAGATAGCTTGTTTTTGAATGCTATCATACTCAATCTCCAGATCTTTTTCGACAGTAGCGATATGTTTTTGAATGGTTTCTAAATCATGACTCTTCTGTTTTCCTTTTTCAAGGATACGAACCAAGTGACTGCGAATGCCTTCCTCAGCGAAAAAGAGGCTGTTGTCAAAAATCTTGGTATCAACCTGCTGAACCTTGTCTTCTTCGATCAGGTAGGAGAGCTCTTGGGCCACTTGGCTGGGATCCAGTTCCACGGGGCGAGAAGACTCAAGGAGAGTAAGGGTTTGTTCTAGCAAATCCCGTGCTTCAACATAGGTGTCCCCTGTTTCCATACAGGTCTGAAAAAGACTATGAACTAGACCGGCGCGGAAGCGTTCAGGAGCCTGACTTTCGATACCTAGTTCTTCCGCTAATTGGTCAGCAATGGTAAAGCCCAAACCCTTGATATCCTCAACCAGCTGGTAGGGATAATTTTCAACCACATTAAGGGTTTCTTCCTTGTAAAAATCTTGAATCTGGAAGGCTAGTTTATTGGGAATGCCGTAGTTGGCCAGTTTGGCTAAAACCATCTCCGTTCCGTAGTTGAGACGGAGGGTGGAGACGAAAGCCTCGCGATTTTTGGCAGAGAGTCCTGAGATGCCTTCTAGCTTTTCTGGGTGTTGCAGAATTTCGTCAATGGTATTATCGCCATAGGTATCCACGATTTTCTGAGCTGTCTTGAGACCAATTCCCTTGAAATGGCTACTTGAAAAGTATTTGACAAGCCCTTTGCTAGTTGGTTTTGCGCGTTCATAACGGCTGATTTGTAGTTGTTCTCCATACTTGGAGTGCTGGACAATTTGTCCCCAAAAAGTATAGTCTTCTCCCTCAATCACGTCAGCCATGGTGCCCGTGACAATGATTTCAAAATCATCAAAATCCCCTGCGTCTGTATCGTCGATTTCTAGGAGAAGGATGCGATAAAAATTGCTGGGATTTTCAAAAATAATCCGTTCAATGGTTCCTGAAAAATAAACTTCCATAAAATTCCTTTGCATGAATAGGTGAGAGTTGGGGTTGTTTCTATCCTAGTTAGACTGGGTAGTGAATAATCATCTTCTCACGATAGAAGAAGAGGCTGAGATTTTTGATTCTCGGCCTCTTAGGTCTCTTAAAATGTTCCGATACGGGTGATTGGCCAGAAGCGGAATTTGGCTTCCCCTGTGATATCTTTTGCTTTGAAGGTGCCTACGTGGCGACTGTCACTTGAAACCAAGCGGTCGTCCCCGAGGAGAAGGTATTCTCCTTCTGGCACAGTAAAGCTAAAGTTGGTATTATAGTTGACATCGACTGTGAAGGCTTGGGCTTTTTGAGCGATACTTCTAAAGAAAGTTCCTTTATTTCCTTCAAAGCCCTTGCCTGAGTAAGTGCTTTGGAGTTTGTCATCCTTGAAGCGTTTGATATAGTCAGCTAGGTAAGGCTCATCCGTCTCTTTATCATTGATGTAAAGTTTATCATTTTCGTAACGGATAGTATCGCCAGGCATTCCGATGACACGCTTGACGATGTCTTTATTTCCATCTTCCTCATGGGCCACCACGATATCAAAACGGTCAATAGGAAGGTGCTTAACAACAAAGAGGATTTCGCCATCCGCTAGAGTCGGATCCATGGAGTGTCCTTCTACGCGGACATTACTCCAAAAAAAGATACGACTCAAAGCTAGTAATGACAGAATCAGGAGGAACAATCCCCACTCTTTTAGGAAATATTTAAATGAATTCATAACTTACCTTTCTAAGCGTTTTTTCGCTTTTTCAGTATTTTTAAAGTGCAGTTTGGCGCAGAAGTTGAGTCCCTGCATACCATAGGCTTGTAAAATCTGGCTAGCCACCTTGTCAGAAGCAGTTCCAGCTCCACTTGGAAGTTGATAGCCCAGTTCTCGTCCCAGATTTTCAAGATTTTCCAGAAAGAGATCACGCGCAATGATAGAAGAAACTGCGACAGCCAAGTATTTGCCCTCAGCCTTTTCTTCTAAGCTGATAGGATTGCTGAAACGATTGGCCTCTTGTGCCAAGTACTTGTCATAATTTTTAGCACTGGTAAAGGCATCAATTACAATTTTCTCAGGCTGAATGCCTTTTTGAAGGAGGAGATAGATAGCCTGATTATGGAGGGCAACCTTAACCGAAACAGCGTTGTAGCGGTCCCCGATGACTTCGTTGTATTTGCTTGGTGAGAGAAGTAGTGCCTGGTGCTGGATTTTTTCCTTGAGGATAGGGGCAATCTGACGAATCTTTTGGTCGGTCAGAGTTTTAGAATCCCCCACACCGAGTTTTCGCAAGAAGGCATGCTGGTCAGGTGTGACAAAGGAAGCCACAACTGCAAGCCCACCAAAGTAGGAACCATTTCCCACTTCATCTGTCCCAGTTAAAGGGAAATTTTGTCCCCTGTTTTCCCCTACAACTTGATAACCAAAGAAACGAGCATATTTCTCAGCTCCTTCACCCTGAAGCAAGACCTTTCCAGAAGTATAGATAGAAACCGTTGATTGAGGTAGTCGCAAAAAGTAGCGAATATATGGATTCTTGCTGGGAGTCAGACTGGTTTGATAGTGTTCAAGAAAAGCCTGAATCTCCTTTTCACTTGGTGTGAGTGTTATACTTGCCATAGTTTCTATTGTACCATAAAAGCAGGCAAATTTGTAAAAACTGACAAAATTAGCGAATTTTGGTATAATATCGTGAGGTGAATTTTATGGCAAATCTAAATCGATTCAAATTTACATTCGGGAAAAAATCATTAACCTTGACAAGCGAGCATGATAACCTTTTTATGGAGGAAATCGCTAAGGTTGCGACAGAAAAATACCAAGCAATTAAAGAACAGATGCCTAGTGCAGATGATGAAACAATCGCTCTTTTGTTGGCGGTCAACTGTTTATCAACTCAGCTCAGCCGTGAGATTGAATTTGATGATAAGGAGCAAGAATTAGAAGAACTCCGTCACAAGCTTGTGACTTGCAAGCAAGAACAGAGCAAGATTGAGGATTCCTTATGATTTCACTCCTTCTTCTATTGGTCTTGGCTTGGGGATTTTATATCGGCTATAGGAGAGGCCTGCTCTTACAGGTTTATTACCTGATTTCAGCTATGGCATCTGCTTTTGTGGCTGGCCAGTTTTATAAGGGGCTTGGAGAACAATTTCATTTGTTGGTCCCTTATGCAAATCCGCAGGAAGGTCAGGGAACTTTCTTTTTCCCATCGGATCAACTCTTTCAATTGGATAAGGTCTTTTATGCAGGTATCGGCTACTTGCTTGTATTTGGGATTGTCTATAGCATCGGTCGTTTGCTTGGTCTCCTCTTGCACTTGATTCCTAGTAAAAAACTGGGTGGCAAGTTGTTCCAAGTTTCAGCAGGTATCTTGTCCATGTTGGTGACCTTATTTGTCTTGCAAATGACCTTGACCATCTTGGCGACCATTCCCATGGCAGCTATACAAAATCCTCTTGAAAAGAGTATCGTCGCAAAACACATCATCCAGAGCATACCGGTAACAACCAGTTGGCTCAAACAAATCTGGGTGACAAATTTAATCGGATAAAAAGGGCAGGAGTTTTCCTAGCCCTTTGTTTACAGATTGACTAGAATCTATCAGAATGTAAAAAGCTACCTCAAAGACAAGGAAATAAAGATGAATAAGAAAATATTAGAAACATTAGAGTTCAATAAGGTGAAGGCTTTGTTTGAACCCCATTTGTTAACCGAGCAGGGCTTGGAGCAATTGAGACATCTGGCTCCGACTGCCAAAGCAGATAAAATCAAACAGGATTTTGCTGAGATGAAGGAAATGCAGGCTATTTTTGTTGAGCAACCGCATTTTACCATTCTTGCAACCAATGAAATCGCAGGAGTCTGCAAACGGTTGGAGATGGGAGCAGACCTCAATATTGAGGAGTTCCTACTCTTGAAGCGCGTGCTTCTGTCTATCAGAGAACTGCAAAGTTTTTACGCCAATCTGGAAAATGTTAGTTTGGAAGAATTAGCCCTTTGGTTTGAGAAATTACATGATTTTCCGCAATTACAAGGAAATCTCCAAGCCTTTAATGATGCAGGTTTCATTGAAAATTTTGCCAGTGAAGAATTGGCACGAATCCGCAGAAAAATCCATGATAGCGAGAGTCAGGTCCGCGATGTTTTGCAAGATTTGCTTAAGCAAAAAGCTCAGATGTTGACAGAAGGGATTGTTGCCAGCAGAAATGGCCGTCAGGTTTTACCAGTCAAAAACACCTACCGCAATAAGATTGCAGGTGTCGTTCATGATATTTCTTCTAGTGGAAATACCGTCTATATCGAACCCCGTGAGGTGGTCAAACTGAGCGAAGAAATTGCCAGTTTGCGAGCAGATGAGCGTTATGAAATGCTTCGCATTCTCCAAGAAATTTCTGAGCGTGTCCGCCCTCATGCGGCTGAGATTGCTAATGACGCTTGGATTATCGGTCATTTGGACTTGATTCGTGCTAAGGTTCGCTTTATCCAAGAAAGGCAAGCAGTCGTTCCTCAGCTATCAGAAAATCAAGAGATTCAATTGCTCCATGTCTGCCATCCTTTGGTCAAAAATGCGGTTGCAAATGATGTCCATTTTGGCCAAGATTTGACAGCTATTGTCATCACAGGTCCCAATACAGGTGGGAAGACCATCATGCTCAAAACTCTGGGCTTGACACAGGTCATGGCCCAGTCAGGATTGCCGATTTTAGCAGATAAGGGAAGTCGTGTTGGTATTTTTGAAGAAATCTTTGCCGATATTGGAGATGAGCAGTCTATTGAGCAGAGCTTGTCTACCTTCTCTAGCCACATGACCAATATTGTGGATATTCTTGGCAAGGTCAACCAACATTCACTCTTACTCTTGGATGAGTTGGGGGCTGGTACAGATCCCCAAGAGGGAGCTGCCCTTGCCATGGCAATTCTGGAGGACCTTCGCCTGCGTCAAGTCAAGACCATGGCGACCACCCACTATCCCGAACTCAAGGCCTACGGTATTGAGACAGCCTTTGTGCAAAATGCCAGTATGGAGTTTGACACTGCCACTCTTCGCCCGACCTATCGCTTTATGCAGGGCGTTCCTGGCCGAAGCAATGCCTTTGAAATTGCCAAACGTCTAGGCCTATCTGAAGTTATCGTAGGAGATGCCAGTCAGCAGGTAGATCAGGACAATGATGTTAATCGGATTATTGAGCAACTGGAAGAGCAGACGCTAGAGAGTCGTAAACGCTTGGACAATATCCGTGAGGTGGAGCAAGAAAATCTCAAGATGAACCGTGCTCTCAAAAAACTTTACAACGAGCTCAATCGTGAAAAGGAAACCGAGCTTAATAAGGCGCGTGAACAGGCTGCTGAGATTGTGGATATGGCCCTCAGTGAGAGTGACCAGATTCTCAAAAATCTCCACAGCAAATCTCAACTTAAACCCCACGAAATCATTGAAGCCAAGGCCAAGCTGAAAAAATTGGCTCCTGAAAAAGTAGATTTGTCTAAAAACAAGGTCCTTCAAAAGGCCAAGAAAAAACGTGCTCCAAAGGTGGGAGATGATATCGTGGTGCTCAGTTACGGACAGCGTGGTACCTTGACCAGTCAACTCAAGGACGGCCGCTGGGAAGCCCAAGTCGGATTGATTAAGATGACCTTAGAAGAGAAAGAATTTGACCTCGTTCAAGCCCAGCAAGAAAAGCAAGTCAAGAAGAAACAGGTCAATGTCGTGAAACGAACTTCTGGTCGTGGTCCACAAGCCAGACTGGACCTTCGAGGCAAACGTTATGAAGAGGCCATGAATGAGCTAGATGCCTTTATAGACCAAGCCTTGCTTAATAATATGGCTCAAGTTGATATCATCCATGGTATCGGAACAGGTGTCATCCGTGAAGGTGTCACCAAGTACCTACAAAGAAACAAACATGTCAAGAGTTTTGGCTATGCCCCACAAAATGCTGGAGGCAGTGGTGCGACCATTGTGACCTTTAAAGGATAGCAGTATTCTGGACTTTATAAAGTAAAAACTGTTGAACTAATTTTTACTAATAAACACATTGACAAAAGCCAACATTTTTTGTAAAATAAGAATCAATTAAATACCAACACCGAATGAAGTTTAATAGAAGTGGAGAATCGTTTGATTTTCCATGACTGTAAATGGACGGAACTCTGGAGAGACCGTAAAGGCACCGAAGGGGCAAGGCAGGCAACTGCTCAAACTCTCAGGTAAAAGGACAGAGCTAGGATAGACCGCTTTTTAGTATTTATCTAAGCATTCCAGAGTACATGTATCTTACATGTGCTCTTTCTTTTGGGGTTGAACAGATAGGAGAAGGAAATGTTAGAATTGCTTAAATCAATCGATGCTTTTGCTTGGGGCCCACCCCTCTTGATTTTATTGGTCGGGACAGGGATTTACCTAACTGCTCGTCTAGGACTCTTGCAGGTTTTGCGTCTGCCCAAGGCCTTCCAGCTTATTTTTACCAAGGATAAGGGGCATGGCGATGTATCCAGCTTTGCGGCACTATGTACAGCCCTAGCAGCGACAGTTGGTACGGGAAATATTATCGGGGTGGCGACGGCTATCAAGGTCGGTGGCCCAGGAGCCCTCTTTTGGATGTGGATGGCTGCTTTCTTTGGGATGGCTACCAAGTATGCGGAAGGACTACTAGCTATCAAATACCGTACCAAGGATGACCATGGTGCAGTAGCGGGAGGTCCGATGCACTATATCCTTCTAGGGATGGGAGAAAAGTGGCGACCACTTGCCATCTTCTTTGCCCTGGCAGGTGTGCTAGTAGCTTTGCTGGGAATCGGAACCTTCACCCAAGTCAACTCGATTACAGAATCTATCCAAAATACAACAACAATTTCGCCAGCCATCACTGCTCTTGTATTGTCGGTATTTGTAGCGATTGCAGTCTTTGGTGGCCTCAAGTCCATTTCTAAGGTTTCAACTACAGTTGTTCCTTTTATGGCCATCATCTATATTTTGGGAACTCTTACAGTTATTTTCTTTAATATTGGGAAAATCCCTGCCACAATCGCTTTAATCTTGACATCAGCATTTAGTCCTGTTGCTGCGGTAGGTGGATTTGCAGGTGCTAGCATTCGAATGGCTATTCAAAATGGTGTAGCGCGTGGTGTGTTCTCAAACGAATCTGGTCTGGGTTCGGCTCCCATTGCAGCGGCTGCGGCTAAGACAAATGAACCAGTAGAGCAAGGTTTGATTTCCATGACAGGAACCTTTATTGATACCCTCATCATTTGTACTCTGACTGGTTTGACCATCTTGGTAACTGGTGTTTGGAGTGGTGACTTGAATGGAGTGGCTTTGACTCAGTCAGCCTTCTCAACAGTCTTTTCACACTTTGGACCTGCCCTCCTGACCATCTTCCTTGTACTCTTTGCCTTCACGACGATTCTAGGTTGGAACTATTACGGAGAACGCTGTTTCGAGTTTCTCTTTGGGGTTCGCTTTATCTGGCTCTACCGTGTGGTCTTTGTACTCATGGTCTTGTTGGGAGGATTTATCGAGTTGGATATGGTTTGGATTATCGCAGATATTGTCAATGCCTTGATGGCTCTGCCAAACTTGATTGCCCTCTTAGTCTTGTCGCCAGTCGTTATTGCTGAAACTAAAAAGTATTTTGATAAATAATGGAATCACACAGCTCGTGTGATTTTTTGCTTTCATAAAAAATTTCTATCGGTGCAATTTAAAATATATATTATACAAGGTATAGAATCTGTGATAGACTAGATTTCAACAACATGAAAAGAGGTTTTATGATGACAACATTTACAATTCATACAGTCGAATCAGCGCCAGCAGAAGTGAAAGAGGTTCTTGAAACAGTAGAAAAAGATAACAATGGCTATATTCCCAACCTAATCGGTCTCTTGGCTAATGCACCCACTGCTTTAGAGGCTTACCGTACTGTCGGAGCTATTAACCGTCGCAACAGCCTGACACCTGTTGAGCGCGAAGTGGTGCAAATCACGGCAGCTGTGACCAATGGTTGTGCCTTCTGTGTCGCAGGTCACACCGCCTTTTCAATCAAACAAATCCAGATGAACGATGACCTTCTGCAAGCCCTTCGCAATCGTACTCCAATTGAAACAGATCCTAAATTGGACACCCTAGCTAAGTTTACCTTGGCAGTTATTAATACCAAGGGTCGTGTAGGAGATGAAGCCTTAGCTGAGTTTTTAGAAGCTGGCTACAGCCAACAAAATGCCTTGGATGTAGTTCTTGGTGTCAGCCTAGCAAGCCTCTGTAACTATGCCAACAACCTAGCCAATACACCAATTAACCCAGAATTGCAACCTTATGCTTAGTTCATATCTGAGTAAAATGAAGTCTGAAATAATCGGACTTCGTTTTTTTAAGTCCTCATTTAAGCGCTTTTATGCTATACTGAAACTAACATGATTATTGGAGGTTAGAATGAAAAAACTCCCCTTGGTATTTTCTGGATGTTTGCTAGGTTTAGCAGGAGCTGGAAATCTTATTTTAGATACGTTGCCGGTTCTGTCACATCTTTTTAGTCTGACAGGTTTGGTTTTGTGGATTTACTTTCTGATTTTTCATCTCTTTAATTGGAAAGAAACCAAGCAAGAGTTGACCAACCCCCCTCTCTTGTCAGGGATGGCCACCTTTCCCATGGCTGGGATGATTTTATCAACTTATGTCTTTCGCTTGTTTCCTCATCTTCCTTTAGTTGCGCAAGAACTCTGGTGGTTTTCATTTCTCTTGGATGTGGCCTTAATTGCTGGTTTTACCATCAAATTTGCCTATCCAGGCAAGAGAGTCAATGCTACTCCAAGCTGGACGGTACTTTATGTGGGAATAGCAGTGGCTGCCTTAACCTATCCTCTTGTAGGCATCATCGAAATTGCCTATGCGACCTTGAGTTTTGGTTTTCTCCTAACCTTCTATCTCTATCCGCTTATTTATAGCGATTTAAAGAAACATCCACTCTCAATAGCCATGCTTGGACAAGAAGGGATTTACTGTGCTCCTTTCTCATTGCTTTTGGCTTCTCTGGTTCGGGTTGGAGGAGAGAGTCTACCGACTTGGGTCTTGATTGTCATGCTCTTGGCTTCCCAATCCTTCTTTTTCTTTGTTTTGACTCGCCTACCCAATATTTTAAAACAAGGCTTTCAACCAGCCTTCTCAGCTCTCACCTTCCCAACCATTATCACAGCTACTTCGCTCAAGATGGCTCAGGGAATCTTGAAACTTCCATTTTTAGATTATTTGGTTGTGGCTGAAACCGCTATTTGCTTAATTATTTTAGTCTTTGTATTAGGCACTTATCTGAATTGGTTACGAAAAAAGGTCTAGCTAGAAATAGCTAAACCTTATTTTTTATGGTTTGATAACTTCAGCTCCACCCATGTATGGACGAAGAGCTTCTGGGATGGTCACAGAACCATCTGCATTTTGGTAGTTTTCAAGAATAGCAGCCACTGTACGTCCAACTGCAAGTCCAGAACCGTTCAAGGTATGGAGCAATTTCACCTTGCCATCTGCTTCATCACGGTAACGGATTTGGGCACGACGGGCTTGGAAATCTTCTGTGTTTGAACAGCTTGAGATTTCACGGTAGGTATTTTGGGCTGGAATCCACACTTCCAAGTCGTAAGTTTTAGCAGCTGAGAAGCCCATATCTCCAGTAGAGAGAGCAACGACACGGTATGGAAGGTTAAGTTTTTGAAGGATGTTTTCAGCGTTGGCTGTCATTTTTTCCAATTCTTCGTAAGATTCTTCTGGTTTGGCAAATTTAACCATTTCAACCTTGTGGAATTGGTGCAAACGAATCAAGCCACGAGTATCACGGCCAGCAGAACCTGCCTCAGAACGGAATGATGGGCTCATAGCAGTGAAGTAGATTGGCAGGTCTTTACCGTCAAGGATTTCATCACGGTAGTAGTTTGTCAGAGGAACCTCAGCTGTAGGAATAAGGACGTAATTGCTGTCGCTGAGTTCGAAAGTATCTTCTTTGAATTTTGGATATTGACCAGTACCAAACATAGAGTCATGGTTAACCATGTAAGGCGTGATGACTTCCGTATAGCCTTCTTTTCCATGTTCATCCAACATAAAGTTATAGATAGCACGCTCCAAACGAGCACCGAGACCTTTATAGAAGAGGAAACGAGCGCCTGTTACCTTACCACCACGTTCCCAATCAAGGATACCAAGGTCTTCACCAAGATCCCAGTGAGCTTTAGGTTCGAAGTCAAACTCACGTGGAGTACCCCAACGGCGAACTTCCACATTGTCGTCTTCGTCAGCCCCAACAGGAACGCTGTCAGCTGGGATGTTTGGAAGAGTAGTGGTGAATTCTGTCAATTTAGCATCGATTTCTGCCAATTCAGCATCCAAGGCTTTAACCTCAGCAGATAGAGTTTGCATGGCAGCAATCTTGTCATCTGCATTTTCCTTGTTGCGCTTAGCTTGGGCAATCTCAGCAGAAACTGTGTTACGTTCTGCTTTTAAAGTTTCAACCTTGACCAAGATGTCACGACGTTTAGCATCGATTTCTTTCATCTCATTCAAGATAGCAGCATCTACACCACGTGTAGCTAATTTTTCTGCGACAGCATCAAAGTCTGTACGAATACGTTTGATATCTAACATAAGAACTCCTTTATGAAAAAAGCACACCTGACAAAGCGTTGGAGTGGCAAGGCCACGGTTCCATCCAACTTCACAGGTGTGCACTTGATTGTGTATGTAATTGTTACTAACGGTAGAATTTCACCTATCCCTCCTGTCTGCTCGCAGCATCCGCAGACTTTCTGAAAGAAGAAGATAACCTACTTATCCGTTGCTATGATTATACTAAAGTTTCTACTTTTTTGCAAATAGATTTTTAAATTTTTGACCAATGGTCTGGAGTAGAGTCGGAAGCTTGACGACCTTGTCGTTGCCCAGTTTTTCGCGAGCAATTTTAAGAATGGCACCTGAGTCTTTTGAAGCAAAGAGGAATTTTCCTCTGTCTGTAAAGACTTCGAAGTGGCGACTGATTTTGCGACCAGTGACATTAGCTCCAATTTGGTTGATATGGCTCCAAGGAATCTGAATAAATTGTTCAACATTGACATCGGGGTAAAATTCCAGAGCCTGATCTCCGACAAGGAATTTCCCAACTTTCCCAGCTATAGAGAGGTAGGAGGTGCCTGTCGTATTGAGGAGCACTGTTTTGTTAAGTGATTGAGCCATGCTTAGTCTTCCTTACTTTCACCGAAAAAGGCATTGTAGAGGGCTTTAATAGCTGCTTTCTCTTGGTCCTTATGGACAACAAACATGATAGACACTTCACTAGAACCTTGAGACATCATCTGGATGTTGATCTTATTTTCAGATAAAGCGCGTGTCGCAGTAGCAGTGACACCGATATGGCTCTTCATCTTTTCTCCAACAATCATAATGATTGAAAGGTCGTGCTCGATTTCTGCATGGTCTACTTCAGCCTTTTGAACCAACTGACGAAGGATTTCTTCTTCCTTGATAGGAGTTAGTTCGCGAGAACGGAGGATGATTGAAAGATCGTCGATACCTGTTGGCATATGTTCCCAACCGATGTTAAGATCTTCAAGGATTTGAAGAACCTTGCGTCCAAATCCAACCTCACGGTTCATGAGGTATTTAGACATGTTGATGCTGACAAAGCCAGAGTCACCAGCAATTCCCACAACTGGGAATTCATCACTACTATGTTTTAGAACGATACGAGTACCTGGATGATCAGGATTGTTGGTATTCTTGATAACCAGAGGAATTTTTCCACGGTAGGCAGGTAGAAGGGCTTCGTCATGAAGGACTGAGAATCCTGCATAGGCCAACTCACGCATTTCACGGTAGGTCAACTCAGGAATCGAGTGTGGTTGGTGAATAATACCAGGGTGGGCTGCAAAGATACCATCAACATCCGTAAAGTTTTCATAGAGGTCGGCCTTAACACCTGCAGCAATGATAGAACCTGTAATGTCTGAGCCTCCACGTGAGAAGGTACAGATTTGATTTTCCTTAGTAACACCAAAGAAACCAGGAATGACAAGTACTTCATTTGCATTTGTCAATTCCTCAATCTTGTCATAACTTGATGGAATGATGCGAGCGTGACCAGGCTCACTTGTGACCACAATACCAGCTTCTCTAGGGTGCACATAGCGTGCATCAATCCCATTTTGATTAAAGTAGGCAGCAATCAATTTAGCATTGTTATTTTCACCGGCTGCTAGGAAGGTATCGTAGAGAAATTCATTTTCATCAATAGGAAGAGTGGCTAAGGCGCGAATGCTTTTAGAGATTTTTTCTAAAACCGCAGGTTTTAGTCCCAATTCACTCACCATAGCAGCATAGCGGTCGATAATCCAGCTTTGACTCTTACTAATATCGTTACCAGCAACGTAGTCGCGGTAGTATTTAATCAAGGCATCCGTAACTTTAGTATCTTCAGCATTACGTTTACCAGGCGCAGAAACGACGACAAAACGACGCTCTGAATCGCTTTTGACGATGTTTAAAACTTTTTCTAATTGACTAGCAGAGGCAAGAGAGCTACCTCCAAATTTAACAACTTTCATAAGAACTCCTAAAGTAAGTATTTTATACGATTATAGCAGAAAGAAAGCCTTTTTTCAATGAAGAAAATAAGATGCTTTCTAGGACAAAGCGAGCTTTTCTAATCGGCTGAGACACTTTCAGTTGATTTTTTCTTGCTTTCTGATTTTAAAAAAGATATACTTTGAAAATAAAATAATTTAAACTGCTTATAAAATAAAAAAGGAGTCCTGATGGAACACATTATTTATCAGCTTGAAGAGGATTTGGCAATCCTTACCTTGAATCGTCCTGAGGTAGCAAATGGTTTTCATATTCCTATGTGTGAGGAGATTTTAGAAGCTCTGACTTTGGCAGAAGAGGATCCGGCTGTGCATTTTGTCTTAATCAACGCGAATGGCAAAGTCTTTTCAGTTGGGGGAGATTTGGTTGAGATGAAGCGAGCAGTCGATGAGGATGATATTCCATCATTGACAAAAATCGCAGAATTGGTCAATACTATTTCTTATAAAATCAAGCAAATTGCTAAACCTGTCTTGATGGAGGTTGATGGGGCTGTTGCAGGTGCCGCAGCGAATATGGCTGTTGCTGCAGATTTCTGTCTGGCAACGGATAAGGCTAAATTTATCCAAGCTTTTGTTGGAGTTGGTTTGGCTCCGGATGCAGGAGGAATTCATCTCTTGAGTCGAAGTATTGGTGTGACGCGTGCTGCTCAATTAGCTATGACAGGTGAGGCTTTGAACGCAGAAAAAGCTCTAGAGTGGGGGCTGGTTTACCGTGTCTGTGAAGCTGATAAACTTGAAAAGACGAGAGAACAGCTCCTTAAAAAATTGAGACGCGGGTCAGCTAATTCCTATACAGCCATCAAGAAGTTGGTTTGGGAGAGCCAATTTAAAGACTGGCAGAGTTACGCTACTTTAGAACTGAACCTACAGGAATCACTAGCGAAAACAGAGGATTTCAAAGAGGGAGTTCAGGCTCATTCGGAAAGAAGAAGACCTAAATTTACAGGAAAATAAAAAAATACTTGCACCATTCTTTGAACTTTGATATAATTCTTTTGTCAAATGTTTTGATTCTAAAAGTTTTTTTGAAAAGGAGGGAAGGAAAGATTGGACTACCAACGAATTAATGAATATTTAACGTCTATATTTAACAATGTCCTCGTTATTGAGGAAGTTAGCTTGAGGGGTAGTCGTTTCAAGGATATCTCCATCAAAGAAATGCATACGATTGATGTGATTGGAAAAGTTCCAGATGTGACACCAAGTCAAGTGTCAAAAGAGTTGATGGTTACTCTTGGGACAGTTACGACTAGTTTGAATAACCTCGAACGCAAGGGTTACATTGAACGCATTCGTTCAGAACATGATCGACGTGTGGTACATCTGCATTTGACAAAGAAAGGTCGCTTGGTTCATAGGCTACATAAACGCTTCCACAAGGCCATGGTTGAAAAAATCATTGATGGTATGAGTAAGCAAGAGATGGAGGTTATGAGCAAAGGTTTGACCAATCTTTATCAATTTTTGGAGGATTTGAGATAATGGCTTTTGCAAAAATAAGCCAGGTTGCTCATTATGTGCCAGAGCAAGTGGTTACAAATCATGATTTGGCTCAGATTATGGATACCAATGATGAGTGGATTTCAAGTCGGACGGGAATACGTCAAAGACATATTTCAAGAACAGAATCTACTAGTGATTTGGCTACAGAAGTTGCCAAGAAACTGATGGCAAAAGCTGGAATCACAGGAGAGGAGTTGGATTTTATCATCCTAGCTACCATTACTCCAGATTCGATGATGCCCTCTACAGCTGCTCGTGTTCAAGCTAATATTGGTGCTAATAAGGCCTTTGTTTTTGACCTAACAGCAGCTTGCAGTGGATTTGTATTTGCTCTTTCAACTGCTGAAAAGTTTATCGCTTCTGGTCGCTTTCAAAAAGGCTTGGTGATTGGTAGTGAAACCCTCTCTAAAGCAGTCGATTGGTCAGACCGATCAACAGCTGTTTTGTTTGGAGATGGTGCTGGTGGAGTCTTGCTAGAAGCTAGCGAGCAAGAGCATTTCTTGGCAGAGAGTCTCAATAGCGATGGAAGTCGCAGCGAGTGTCTGACCTATGGACATTCAGGGTTACATTCTCCATTTTCAGATCAAGAAAGTGCAGATTCATTTTTGAAGATGGATGGGCGCGCAGTCTTTGATTTTGCTATTCGGGACGTAGCCAAGTCTATCAAGCAGACTATTGATGAATCTCCTATAGAGGCGACAAACTTGGATTATCTGCTACTTCATCAGGCTAATGACCGTATTTTGGATAAGATGGCTAGAAAAATCGGTGTTAACCGAGATAAACTTCCAGCCAATATGATGGAATATGGCAATACCAGTGCAGCCAGTATCCCGATTTTACTTTCAGAGTGTGTAGAACAAGGTCTTATCCGTTTAGATGGTAGCCAGACTGTTCTACTATCAGGCTTCGGTGGAGGCTTGACATGGGGCACGCTCATTCTTACAATTTAGGTAATCATGTGGTGAACACATTGTTATAAAAAACTATTTATTTTAAAGGAGTCCTATCATGGCAGTATTTGAAAAAGTACAAGAAATTATCGTTGAAGAACTTGGAAAAGACGCATCAGAAGTAACACTTGAATCAACTTTTGATGATTTAGACGCAGATTCATTGGACTTGTTCCAAGTAATCTCAGAAATTGAAGATGCTTTTGATATCCAAATCGAAGCAGAAGATGACTTGAAAACAGTTGGTGACTTGGTTGCCTATGTTGAAGAGCAAACAAAATAAGCAGAATATAAGATAGAAGGAGTAGGGAAACCCGCTCCCTCTTGTTTAGGCAATAGTTTGATTGTCAAATTATGACGGTATCGAACTATTACGTAAGCAAGAAACGATGGAGGCACTATGAAAACGCGTATTACAGAATTATTGAACATTGATTATCCTATTTTCCAAGGAGGAATGGCCTGGGTTGCTGATGGTGATTTGGCAGGTGCTGTTTCCAAGGCTGGAGGACTAGGGATTATCGGTGGGGGGAATGCCCCTAAAGAAGTTGTCAAGGCAAATATTGATAAAATCAAATCATTGACTGATAAACCCTTTGGTGTCAACATCATGCTCTTGTCTCCCTTTGTGGAAGATATTGTAGACCTCGTTATCGAGGAAGGGGTTAAGGTAGTGACAACAGGCGCAGGAAATCCAAGCAAATACATGGAACGTTTCCATGAAGCTGGTATTACGGTTATTCCTGTTGTGCCAAGTGTTGCCCTAGCTAAACGCATGGAAAAAATCGGTGCGGACGCTGTTATTGCAGAAGGAATGGAAGCTGGGGGACACATTGGAAAATTAACAACCATGACCTTGGTGCGCCAGGTAGCTGCCGCTGTATCCATTCCTGTTATTGCTGCAGGAGGGATTGCAGATGGTGAAGGTGCTGCGGCTGGCTTTATGCTAGGTGCAGAGGCTGTTCAGGTTGGAACGCGTTTTGTCGTTGCAAAAGAGTCTAATGCCCATCCAAATTATAAGGCCAAGATATTAAAAGCTAGAGATATTGATACTACGATTTCAGCTCAACACTTTGGACATGCTGTTCGTGCTATTAAAAATCAGTTGACTCGTGATTTTGAACAGGCTGAAAAAGATGCCTTTAAACAAGAAAATCCAGATTTAGAAATTTTTGAACAAATGGGAGCAGGTGCTCTAGCCAAAGCGGTTGTTCACGGAGATGTGGATGGCGGCTCTGTCATGGCAGGTCAAATTGCAGGCCTTGTTTCCAAAGAAGAAACCGTTGAAGAAATCCTAAAAGATTTGTATTACGGAGCAGCTAAGAAAATTCAAGAAGAAGCCTCTCGTTGGGCAGGAGTTGTAAGAAATGACTAAAACAGCCTTTTTATTTGCTGGCCAAGGTGCCCAGTATCTAGGTATGGGCCGTGATCTCTATGATCACTACCCTATTGTCAAAGAAACGATTGATCAAGCAAGTCAGGTGCTTGGTTACGATTTGCGTCATCTCATTGATACGGAAGAAGCAAAACTCAATCAGACCCGCTATACGCAACCAGCTATTTTAGCAACTTCAGTTGCTATCTATCGTTTATTGCAAGAAAAGGGCTATCAGCCTGATATGGTTGCTGGTTTGTCTCTTGGAGAATACTCTGCCTTGGTGGCCAGTGGTGCCTTGGATTTTGAAGATGCGGTAGCCTTGGTTGCTAAGCGTGGCGCCTATATGGAAGAAGCGGCTCCTGCTGGCTCTGGCAAGATGGTAGCAGTTCTCAATACGCCAGTAGAGGTCATTGAAGAAGCCTGTCAAAAAGCTTCTGAACTTGGAGTGGTTACTCCAGCCAACTATAATACACCTGCACAAATCGTGATTGGTGGAGAAGTAACTGCAGTTGACCGAGCTGTTGAACTCTTGCAGGAAGCAGGTGCCAAACGCTTGATTCCTCTCAAGGTTTCAGGACCTTTTCATACCGCTCTCCTTGAACCTGCTAGCCAGAAACTAGCTGAAACACTAGATCAGGTAAGTTTTTCAGATTTTACTTATCCCCTAGTCGGCAATACAGAAGCTGCAATTATGCAAAAAGAAGACATTGCTCAACTCTTGACGCGTCAGGTCAAGGAACCAGTTCGTTTCTATGAAAGCATTGGGGCCATGCAAGAAGAAGGTGTAACCAACTTTATCGAGATTGGACCGGGGAAAGTCTTGTCAGGCTTTGTCAAAAAAATTGATAAGACGGCTAAACTAGCCAATGTTGAAGATCAGGCGAGTTTGGAAGCCTTGCTAGAAAACGAGTAATCCCTTCTCCCATAAATACAAGAGGAAACAGGAGAAAAGAATGCAACTAAAAAATAAAAATATCTTTATTACAGGTTCGAGTCGTGGAATTGGTCTTGCCATTGCCCACAAGTTTGCTCAGGCAGGAGCCAATATTGTTTTAAACAGTCGTGGGGCAATCTCAGAGGATTTGTTAACTGAGTTTTCAAACTATGGTGTCAAGGTGGTTCCTATATCAGGAGACGTGTCAGATTTTGAAGACGCTAAGCGTATGGTTGATCAAGCTATTGCAGAGCTGGGTTCAGTAGATGTTTTGGTCAACAATGCAGGGATTACCCAAGATACCCTTATGCTCAAGATGACAGAAGCGGATTTTGAAAAAGTGCTTAAAGTGAATCTGACTGGTGCCTTTAACATGACACAATCAGTCTTGAAACCGATGATGAAAGCCAGAGAAGGTGCTATCATTAATATGTCTAGTGTTGTTGGTTTGATGGGGAATATCGGTCAAGCTAACTATGCAGCTTCTAAGGCTGGTTTGATTGGTTTTACCAAGTCTGTGGCTCGTGAAGTGGCCAATCGCAATATCAGGGTTAATGCTATTGCACCGGGAATGATTGAGTCCGATATGACAGCTGTTCTATCAGACAAGGTAAAAGATGCCATGCTGGCGCAAATTCCTATGAAAGAATTTGGGCAGGCAGAGCAGGTTGCAGATTTAACAGTATTTTTAGCAGGCCAAGATTATCTAACTGGTCAAGTGGTTGCCATTGATGGTGGCTTAAGTATGTAGCAGAAGCTAGAGGTAAAAAAGATGAAACTAAATCGCGTAGTAGTAACAGGTTATGGAGTAACATCTCCAATCGGAAATACACCCGAAGAATTTTGGAATAGTTTGACAACTGGAAAAATCGGAATTGGTCCAATTACAAAATTTGATCATAGTGACTTTGATGTGCATAATGCGGCAGAAGTCCAAGATTTTCCTTTTGATAAATACTTTGTTAAGAAAGATACCAATCGTTTCGATAACTATTCTTTGTATGCCTTGTATGCAGCCCAAGAAGCTGTTAATCACGCTAATCTCGATGTAGAGACTCTTGATAAAGATCGTTTTGGTGTTATCGTGGCCTCTGGTATTGGTGGAATCAAAGAAATTGAAGATCAAGTGCTTCGCTTAAATGACAAAGGACCAAAACGTGTGAAACCATTGACCCTTCCAAAAGCCTTGCCAAATATGGCTTCAGGAAATGTTGCTATGCGTTTTGGAGCAAACGGTGTTTGTAAATCCATCAATACTGCCTGTGCTTCATCAAATGACGCGATTGGGGATGCCTTCCGCTCAATTAAATTTGGTTTCCAAGATGTTATGTTAGTAGGTGGTTCAGAAGCCTCTATTACACCTTTTGCTATTGCTGGTTTCCAGGCCCTAACTGCTCTCTCAACTACAGAGGACCCAACTCGTGCTTCCATTCCATTTGATAAGGACCGTAATGGTTTTGTTATGGGTGAAGGTTCTGGGATGTTGGTTCTTGAAAGTCTTGAACACGCTGAAAAACGTGGGGCTACTATCCTTGCTGAAGTGGTTGGTTACGGAAATACTTGTGATGCCTACCACATGACTTCACCACATCCAGAAGGTCAGGGAGCTATCAAGGCCATCAAACTAGCCTTGGAAGAAGCTGAGATTTCTCCAGAGCAAGTAGCCTATGTCAATGCTCACGGAACGTCAACTCCTGCTAATGAAAAAGGAGAAAGTGGTGCGATCGTGTCTGTTCTTGGTAAGGAAGTACCTGTATCATCAACCAAATCATTCACAGGACATTTGCTGGGTGCTGCAGGTGCAGTAGAAGCTATCGTCACAATCGAGGCTATGCGTCATAACTTTGTACCAATGACAGCTGGAACAAGTGAAGTATCAGATTATATCGAAGCCAATGTCGTTTATGGACAAGGCTTGGAGCAAGAAATTCCATACGCTATTTCAAATACCTTTGGTTTTGGTGGCCACAATGCAGTTCTTGCTTTCAAACGTTGGGAGAATAAATAAGTATGAATTTAAACGATATTAAAGACTTGATGGCTCAATTTGATCAGTCAAGTTTGAGAGAATTTTCTTATAAAAATGGAACGGACGAATTGCAGTTTAGCAAAAATGAAGCTAGACTCGTATCCGAAGTTGCAGCTCAAGTCGCTCCAGCGCCCGTTCTAGCAACACCAAGTCCAGCGGCTCCTACATCTGCTCCAGCAGAGCCTGTAGCAGAAGAAGTTCAAGCTCCAGCTGAAACAAGTGTAGCTGCTGAGGGAGATGTTGTAGAGAGCCCACTTGTTGGTGTGGCTTACTTGGCTGCTGGTCCAGATAAACCTGCCTTCGTTTCAGTTGGTGATAGTGTTAAAAAAGGCCAAACATTAGTTATTATCGAAGCCATGAAAGTCATGAATGAAATTCCAGCACCTAAGGATGGTGTGGTAACGGAAATTCTCGTTTCTAACGAAGAAATGGTTGAGTTTGGTAAAGGATTGGTACGTATCAAATGATCGATATTCAAGGAATCAAAGAAGCCCTTCCCCACCGTTATCCTATGCTCCTAGTGGACCGTGTGTTGGAAGTGAGCGAGGATACTATTGTTGCTATCAAAAATGTGACCATCAACGAGCCCTTCTTTAATGGTCATTTCCCTCAATATCCAGTTATGCCAGGTGTTTTGATCATGGAAGCCTTGGCGCAAACAGCTGGTGTCTTGGAGTTGTCTAAGCCTGAAAATAAAGGAAAACTGGTCTTTTATGCTGGTATGGACAAGGTTAAATTCAAGAAGCAAGTTGTACCAGGCGACCAATTGGTTATGACAGCGACTTTTGTAAAACGTCGTGGGACCATTGCCGTGGTTGAAGCAAAGGCTGAAGTGGATGGCAAGCTTGCAGCCAGTGGTACTCTAACCTTTGCAATAGGGAACTAAGGAGGTTCTCCATGTTTCGAAAAATTTTAATTGCCAATCGTGGTGAAATTGCGGTCCGTATTATCCGTGCGGCGCGTGAACTGGGGATCGCAACGGTGGCGGTTTATTCAACTGCTGATAAGGAAGCCCTTCATACGCTTTTGGCAGATGAAGCAGTTTGTATCGGTCCTGGTAAGTCAACTGAGTCTTATCTCAATATCAATGCGGTTCTATCAGCTGCAGTCTTGACTGAGGCAGAAGCCATTCACCCAGGTTTTGGATTTCTCAGTGAAAATTCCAAATTTGCAACCATGTGTGAAGAGGTGGGGATTAAGTTTATCGGTCCATCTGGCCATGTTATGGATATGATGGGGGATAAAATCAATGCGCGTGCTCAGATGATTAAAGCAGGCGTGCCTGTCATTCCAGGTTCAGATGGAGAAGTGCATAACTCTGAGGAAGCTTTGATTGTTGCTGAAAAAATTGGCTACCCTGTTATGCTCAAGGCTTCAGCAGGTGGAGGTGGTAAAGGGATTCGTAAGGTTGAAAAACCAGAGGATCTCGTATCAGCTTTTGAGACCGCCTCTAGTGAAGCCAAGGCCAATTATGGCAATGGTGCCATGTACATTGAACGGGTTATCTATCCAGCTCGTCACATTGAGGTTCAAATCCTAGGAGATGAGTATGGACATGTGATTCACTTGGGGGAACGGGATTGTTCTCTTCAACGGAATAACCAAAAGGTTTTAGAAGAAAGTCCTTCGATTGCAATCGGAAAAACGCTACGCAATGAAATTGGTTCTGCTGCTGTTCGAGCTGCAGAGTCTGTTGGCTATGAAAATGCAGGGACCATTGAGTTTCTTCTTGATGAAGCCAGTGGTAAATTCTACTTTATGGAGATGAATACTCGTGTACAAGTAGAACATCCAGTAACAGAATTTGTTTCAGGTGTGGATATCGTTAAGGAACAGATTCGCATTGCGGCAGGTCAGCCCCTGTCTGTTAAGCAAGAAGATATTGTCCTACGCGGTCATGCCATCGAGTGTCGTATCAATGCAGAAAATCCAGCCTTTAACTTTGCTCCAAGTCCAGGTAAGATTACTAATCTCCATCTGCCAAGTGGTGGAGTTGGCTTGCGCGTGGATTCAGCAGTTTATCCAGGCTATACTATTCCGCCATATTATGATAGTATGATTGCCAAAATCATCGTACACGGCGAAAATCGTTTTGATGCCTTGATGAAAATGCAACGTGCTCTCTATGAATTAGAGATTGAAGGAGTGCAGACCAATGCAGATTTCCAGCTTGACCTCATTTCAGATCGCAATGTCATTGCTGGAGATTATGATACTTCCTTCTTGATGGAAACCTTTTTACCCAAGTATCAAGAAAAAGAATAAAATGACTTCAAGAGTTTAAACCGAAAAGGGGAATCAATGGCTCTATTTAGTAAAAAAGATAAGTATATTCGAATCAATCCCAATCGTTCGGTTAGGGAAAAACCTCAAGCCAAGCCAGAGGTTCCAGATGAATTATTCTCTCAGTGTCCAGGCTGTAAGCATACCATTTATCAGAAGGACCTGGGAAGTGAGCGTATCTGTCCGTACTGTAGTTATACCTTTCGTATTTCTGCCCAAGAACGCTTGGCTTTGACGATTGATATGGGAACCTTCAAGGAATTGTTTACAGGGATTGAAAGCAAGGATCCCTTGCATTTCCCTGGTTATCAAAAGAAACTGGCAACTATGCGTGAAAAAACAGGTCTGGATGAAGCCGTTGTGACAGGAACAGCTCTTATAAAAGGTCAGACTGTGGCTCTTGGGATTATGGATTCTAACTTTATCATGGCTTCTATGGGTACGGTTGTAGGTGAAAAAATCACTCGCTTGTTTGAGTATGCGACTGTCGAAAAATTGCCAGTTGTCCTATTTACAGCCTCTGGTGGAGCCCGTATGCAGGAAGGAATCATGAGTCTCATGCAGATGGCCAAGATCTCTGCAGCAGTTAAACGCCATTCAAATGCTGGTCTCTTTTACCTGACGATTTTGACAGATCCAACGACAGGTGGTGTGACAGCTTCTTTCGCTATGGAAGGTGATATCATTCTGGCTGAACCACAGAGTTTGGTCGGTTTTGCTGGGCGTCGTGTCATTGAAAACACGGTTCGTGAAAGCTTACCTGAAGATTTCCAAAAGGCAGAATTCCTATTGGAACATGGCTTTGTGGATGCTATTGTAAAAAGAAGAGATTTGCCAGATACGATTGCTAGCCTAGTCAGATTGCACGGAGGGGGGCCTAGATGAATATTGCAAAAATAGTCAGAGAAGCGCGTGAGCAGAGTCGCTTGACAACCTTGGACTTTGCGACAGGCATTTTTGATGACTTTATCCAATTACACGGTGACCGTTCTTTTCGTGACGATGGTGCAGTTGTTGGTGGTATTGGCTGGCTTGGGGACCAAGCTGTAACAGTGGTTGGTATCCAAAAAGGCAAGAGTTTACAAGATAACCTCAAGCGGAATTTTGGTCAACCGCATCCAGAAGGCTACCGTAAGGCCCTACGGTTGATGAAACAGGCTGAAAAGTTTGGCCGTCCAGTTGTGACCTTTATCAATACTGCAGGTGCCTATCCTGGTGTGGGGGCGGAAGAACGTGGTCAAGGAGAAGCTATCGCTCGCAATCTCATGGAAATGAGTGACCTGAAAGTTCCGATTATCGCCATCATTATCGGTGAAGGTGGTTCAGGTGGGGCTCTGGCTCTGGCAGTCGCAGACCGTGTCTGGATGCTGGAAAATTCTATCTATGCCATTCTCAGTCCAGAAGGCTTTGCTTCCATTTTATGGAAGGACGGCACTCGTGCCATGGAAGCGGCAGAACTGATGAAAATCACTTCACACGAGCTGCTAGAAATGGACGTGGTGGACAAGGTGATTTCTGAAGCAGGACTTTCTAGTAAAGAATTAATTAAGAATGTCAAAAAAGAACTTCAAACTGAGCTAGCTATACTTTTACAAAAACCGTTAGAAGCGTTGTTGGAAGAGCGTTACCAACGATTTAGAAAATACTAATACCTCAGAATACATAAAAACTAGAACTGGCAGTCAGTTCTAGTTTTTATGTGTTTCTTACTCTGTATCAAGGACGAAGTAAAAGGTGCTTGGAAGACCAAACACCTTTTCGATTATTCATTTTCTTCAGTTACAAATTGACTAAGCAGTCCATTGATAAAACGGGCTGATTTTTGATCTGAAAAATTCTTAGCAAGTTCAATAGCTTCATTGACTGCTACCAGCTGAGGTGTATCAAATGATGTGATTTCAAAGATACCCAAGCGTAGTAAGTTTTTTTCGACCAAGGTTAATCGTTCAACTGTCCAGCCTGACTTGAGGTGCTGGTTGATTTGTTTATCCAACTCGTCTTTTTGAGCTTGCACGCCAGAAACCAAGTTCAGAAGAAAGGCAGGGATTTGCACCTCTGCATCTTCACGGTCATGCGTGTAGGCAAAGTGACAAGCTGTTTCCATATCTGTTCCGAATTCAAGGCTCATGAGAGCTTGAAAAGCGCATTTACGAAGTTCGCGTCTAGATTCTAATAATGGACTAGTCATTGAGGAAGTCCTCGTTAAATAGATCTTTCAACTCAGGTTTTGGCGTTTTGTCTGGAACGATTCCTGCAACATGGATATTGACAGCAGAAAGTTCCACATCAGCCATATCTCGGACAGCATCTTTTACTGCTTTTTGAATAGCAAGAGCAACTTTTGGTACTTTCACACCGTACTCAAGATAGAGATAAATGTCAGCAGTTAGATCTTCGTTGCTTTCTTTTAAGTAGACGCCGCGACCAAGAGAGAGTTTTGATAGGGTATCAGATACGGATTTATTTGAAAATGAGTGGACACCATCAACTTTAGCAGTTGCGATGGCAATGATTTTTTCAAGTACACGTGGAGCGATAACGATTTCGCCAAATTGTTCTTCAATTCCCATAGAATGACCTCTTTCTAGAGATTAGGCACGAGAAACGTAAGTTCCTTCTGCAGTGTTGATGATCAATTTTTGTCCAGCTTCGATGAAGTCAGGAACGTTGACAACAAGTCCAGTTTCCATAGTTGCTGGTTTACCCGAACCTGTAACTGTAGCACCTTTGATAGATGGTTGTGTTTCAGCGACTGTCAATTCAACAGTAGTTGGTACAGTTACACCGATTACTTCAGTTCCGTAGAATTGGATTTTCACATCAGAGTTTTCAAGGATGTAAAGCAATTCATTTTCAACGTTTACGACTGGAATTTCATATTGGTCGTAAGTTTCAGTGTTCATGAAGTAGGCAGTTTCATCCATTTTGTACAAGTATTGAGCTGGAACAGTTTCGATAATAGCTTGTTCGAATTTTTCTTCTGGACGGTAGCTTGTGTCAAAAGTAGAACCAGTACGGACATCACGCAATTTCATACGCATGATCGTGTTTCCTTTACCTGGTTTGTGGTGGCTAGCTTCCAAAACGCGGATCAATTTTCCGTCTGCAGTTTCAAATGTCATACCAGCTTTCAATTTGCTTGCTTCAATCATGTTTTTACCTCTTTAATAAATATTGTTACTCTTTATTGTACCATAAAACGCAATAATTCTCAAATATCAGATTAACTTGAGTTAGTTGACAGGTACTATATTTCCTTCTTCATCTTTAGTTACGAGAACATACTTGCCGTCTACCTCGATGTAAAAGTTCTTACTTGCAGTTTGCCCATTATTTTGAATAGGAGCTTGAGTTTGTTGGTTGAGTTGCCCGCCAAGCGTTTGTCCCAGATTCATTCCCATAATTATGTTCATACCATTGCCATTGCCTTCATTGTTTGCAGCAACGATGAGAGCTTCGTTACGGGCACGACGTTCTTCAATCTCAATCGTATTGTATTTCATAGCGACTAGTTCGCTATCAAGTTTACGAATAATATTCAAGCTTTCTTGGTCATAGCTCAAATCTTCAAGCAGGATATTGGTTGTTTCAATTCCGTAAAGTCCAGTCCATACCTTGTTAACTTCTTGTTTTGCTAGATCGTTGAAAGTATCTTGATTGGCATTAAGACTATAGATATCAACTCGGTTTTCGTTTGTAAATTTGGCGATTGCAATAGCAATTTTAGGAGAGATATTTTGTCTGAGAGTTCCCTGAGCGATATCTTTCAGGGTAAATGCTCTATGATCTTCAATTTGTTGACTGATGGAGCTGACATAAAATAGGACTGGATCAGCAACTTTGATATCAAACAAGCCGTAGAAACGAATATTGAGCAATTGTTGATAGCGTTCACTGAAATACTCTACGGCGTTTTGAGTACCAAATTTATTACCTGCGATGGGTTGCATACGGATAAAGATGATTTCCTGTTGGGTAATGACTTGACCACCAAAAGAGAAGCGGTTTTTGAAATTTTCCCAAGTACCCTTTATACCACCCTTTTCAAGAAGCCAGGCATTATCTTCAGAACGCCATTCGTGGCTACCAGCTTCTAAGACATCGCCAAGGAAGGTTCCGTTGTTGACAAGAATAGCTACATAACCTTGTGGAACAATGACTACAGAACCATCTGTTAAAAGTCCAGTATTTTGGTTGCTTTGTCTAGAAGTGCCGTCAGGATCTTTTGTAAGAAGTTGTCCTTTAATGGCCAAGGCATCAGCTGTTAGGTTATTTGGAAGAACAATAGCTTCTTTAAATTTGCTATCGTTGAAACTATTAAGCCCTGAAGATAGGGCGGCACGAATAAATCCCATAATTTCCTCCTAATTATAAAGTTCGTCTTCATCCACAACATCGTAGGTATCGAGTACCCATTGGTTTGGACTGCGTGTTAGATCAGCATCGCAATAGTCACATTTACTGATAGCAGAGATTTTCAATGGGGCACCACAGTTTGGACAGTGGTCACTAATGGCTTCATCACTGATATTTAGTTCAGTTTGACTTCCGTGTTTACGGATAAAGTTCATTTGATAGACTGTAAACAAGTCCTCTTGAGGATCACCTTCGATGACACGTTTGCTTTGGTCTTCAATGACATAGTCCCTGAGTGTAGATGACAAGATCACAACAAGGGTATCGTTACCATCAGGATTTTCGTAGAAATCTTTAATGCGAACATTTTCAACATAGACTTTTTCTAAAACATTAGTTGTTTTCGCCTGGATATGATCTTCGAGTTGTATACTATGTTGGGAATAGAGGCTGGTACTTTCAAGAGAGCGAGCCAAATTCCAATCCTTTTTAGTCCAGGCTGCCTGTAACTGAATATAGACTTCTTTAACCCATGAAGCGAAAGCATCGGCATCAAAGTTTGGATCGCCATATTTAACACGACTAGTAGCTAATGTATTGTGTTCAACTCGACGATGGTTTTGGGGATTATATACAGTAGCGCTACTATAGGATTTTTCTGATGAGCTTTGATTACTTTTATTCTTTAGAACTAAGACAACTACGTAAACACCTATTAAAAAGACTACAATTCCGTACAACTCTTGCTCAGAGTAACTCGAACTATAGGAACCGTCTCCAGAACTGTAGCTACTTCTGTAGGAAGAACTACCGCTATTACTGCTACTGGAACGGCTTCGGCTACCATTTGAACTGGAGCTACTATGGCTAGAGCTACCACTTCGAGAATGTCCTACCCCTGCATCGATGGATTGCATCGGTGTAACGAAAAGGAGTAGTAAACAGGTGGTGAGAAGAGTATATAACTTTTTCATATGTCTCCTAACTATATGAATGCATACTGCAAGCCATCAGAACTGCTAATTTTTTAGCAGTCTGGTGTCAGTTATACTTTAAATGAGTTACTCATTTTTCAACTTTGCCAATTCTTGTGCAAGTAGTTTAAGGGCGACTTGTGGGTTGGCTTGGCCTTTGGTTGCTTTCATAAGGAAGCCTGTAAAGGCCTTATCTGCGTTACGTTTGCCTGACTTGAAGTCGGCAACAGCAGCTTCGTTATCGGCAAAGACTTGGTGGATGATTGGAATCAGGATTTCAGGATCTGAGATTTGAACCATACCTGCTTTTTCAACGTATTCACGCGCGCCTCCGCCATTTTTAGCTAGGTGGACAAAGACTTTCTTAGCAATCTTAGAAGAGATAGTACCGTCTTCGATGATGGCAATCATTTCAACCAAGTTTTCTGGTGTCAATTCGATTTGTTCCAGTGTCTTGCCTTCAGCGTTCAAGAACTGAGCAACCTCACCTTGGAGCCAGTTAGAAACTTGTTTAGCATCGCCACCGAGAGCCACAGCTTTTTCAAAGAAATCAGAAGTGACTTTGTTTGCAGTCAACTGGTTAGCATCGTAGTCTGACAAGCCAAGGTCAGATACATAACGCGCACGGCGTTCTTTTGGAAACTCTGGCAATTCAGTACGCATTTCCTCAATCCACTCATCTGAGATTTCAAAAAGAGGTAGGTCTGGTTCTGGGAAGTAGCGGTAGTCTGCAGCCCCTTCCTTGACACGCATGAGGATAGTTGCTTTATTCGCTTCATCATAACGGCGTGTTTCTTGGCGGATTTGACCACCTGAGCGTAGGATTTCAGCCTGACGTTGGACTTCGTATTCAAGACCTTTGCGGACATTTGAGAAGGAGTTGAGGTTTTTCAATTCAGTTTTGGTACCGAATTTCTCTTGACCATACGGACGAAGGGAAATGTTGGCATCCACACGCATGGAACCTTCTTCCATCTTAACGTCAGAAATACCAGCATACTGGATAACTTCCTTGAGGGCTGTTAGGTAAGCATAGGCTTCTTCTGGTGAACGCATGTCAGCTTCAGATACAATCTCAATCAATGGCACCCCTTGGCGGTTGAGGTCAACATAAGAGTAACCATCTGTACCATGGGTATTTTTACCTGCATCTTCTTCCAAGTGAGCGCGTTCGATACCGATTTTCTTGGTCGTACCGTCTTCTAGCTCGACTTCAATCCAGCCGTTGTAGCCGATTGGTTCATCAAACTGAGAAATTTGGTAGGCTTTGGGATTATCAGGGTAGAAGTAGTTTTTGCGGTCAAAGTGCATCTTTTTGTGGATGTCCATGTTGAGGGCAAGAGCAGCCTTGATACCGGCATCGACAACACCTTTATTGAGAACTGGCAGAACTCCTGGGAAGGACCAGTCAATCACGTTGGTGTTGGCATTTTGGTCATTTCCAAAGTGGGCAGAAGTAGGTGAGAAGATTTTTGAATTGGTGTTGAGCTCTACGTGGACTTCAAGTCCGATGACTGTTTCAAAGTTCATTAGTTGTCACCTCCAAAAATCACGGGTTGTTGTTTGTGGTAGTCTGTTGTTGCTTCAAAGGCAGCAGCAGCTTGGTAAATGGTTTCCTCAGAGTACTTAGGACCAATCAATTGCAGACCGACAGGTAGTCCTTGAGAGAATCCAGCAGGAATCGAAATTCCTGGAAGACCTGCCAAGTTGACTGGGATTGTCAAAAGGTCAGCCAAGTACATGGCAACTGGGTCATGGTTGAGTGAGTCCAAGTCATAAGCAACACTTGGAGAAGTTGGACCTAAAATTAAGTCATAATCCGCAAAGACGTTTTCAAAATCTTGGATGATGAGGGTACGGACCTGACCAGCTTTCTTGTAGTAGGCATCGTAGTAACCTGATGAAAGACTGAATGTACCAAGCATGATACGGCGTTTAACCTCTTCGCCAAAACCTTGGCTACGGCTGTTTACATAGATTTCATCAAGGTTGGTCGCATCCTCTGCGCGGTAACCATAACGGATACCGTCAAAACGTTGCAAGTTTGATGAAGCTTCAGATGAAGCGATGATGTAGTAAACGGCAACACCGTATTTAGAGTGAGGAAGGCTGACTTCTTCAACGATAGCGCCCAATTTTTCAAAGTGTTTGGCTGCATTCAGAATAGTTTCCTTAACCTCTGGGTCAATTCCTTCACCGAGGTATTCCTTAGGTAAAGCAATTTTCATGCCCTTGATGTCTTGACCAATTTTTGAAGTAAAGTCGGCAATACGAACAGGGGCCGAAGTAGAGTCTTTGGCATCTTCGCTGGCAATAGCGTTGAGCAAGAGAGCATTTTCCTTAACAGTTGGTGCAAAAGGTCCAATCTGGTCTAATGAGCTACCAAAGGCAATGAGACCGAAACGTGAAACTGTTCCGTAGGTTGGTTTGAGACCAACAATCCCGTTAAAGGCAGCAGGTTGGCGGATAGAACCACCAGTATCAGAACCAAGTGATAAGCGGACTTGCCCTGACGCTACAGCTGCGGCAGAACCACTAGATGAACCACCAGGAACCTTGCTGTGGTCCCATGCATTTTTAGTAGCGCCATAGTGAGAAGTTTCACCTGATCCACCCATGGCAAATTCGTCCATGTTAGTTTTCCCTACGACAATCATGCCCTTAGATTTTGCATTGGCAACGGCTGTTGCATCAAAGATTGGCTCATAGTTGTAGAGCATTTTTGAGGCAGCAGTTGTGAGAATACCGTCAGTAGAGATATTATCTTTAACTGCAAGTGGAATTCCTGAAAGGACATTATCAGCATCGATTCCAGCTTCATCAATAGCTTTAGCTTGAGCAAGGGCTTGCTCCTCAGCGATGGTAACAAAAGCGTTGATAGCTGTCTCGCGAGACTTGATATCTTCAAGCGTAGCTTGGGTCAATTCTGTTGCTGAAATTTCCTTAGAGACAAGGAGATTGTGCAAGTCTTCAATGGTTTTATTGTTGAAAGTCATTAGGCATCTCCTCCATCGTCTAGGATAGCTGGTACCTTGATATAGTAGTTGTCTTTTTCAGGTACGTTTTTAAACAAGCGATCACGGTCTGTTCCCTCTTCGGCCACATCAGGGCGGAGTACAGTCTTGCGGTCAGCCATGGTCGTAGTAGGTGCGACACCAGTTGTGTCAACTTCGCCCAGCAATTCAACCATGTCAACAATCTTAGACAAGGTTGTCGCAAAGGCAGCAGTTTCTTCTTCAGAGAATTTTAATTTTGAAAGATTGGCAACGTGTGTTACCTCTTCTTGCGTAATTTTCATCTTGCATCCTTTCGTGAAATGATGATTTTTAGTCTGTTCTATTTTACCATATTTTCCTATAAATAAGGGAGGGGGAACTGAAAAGAAATAGAAATTGAAAAAAATGCTAAAATCCGATATAATGGAGTGTTGAAAGGAATGGTAAAATCCAATGTAGAAATCATTCTTAGTTATTGAAACAAGAAAAATAGAGAATCAAAGAAAGAGAACTTATGAATATTCAAGAAGAAATTAAGAAACGTCGTACCTTTGCCATTATCTCTCACCCGGACGCGGGGAAAACAACCATCACTGAGCAGTTGCTCTACTTTGGGGGCGAGATTCGTGAGGCTGGTACGGTTAAAGGAAAGAAAACAGGGACTTTTGCCAAGTCTGACTGGATGGATATCGAGAAGCAACGTGGGATTTCCGTTACTTCATCTGTTATGCAATTTGACTACGATGGTAAGCGCGTCAATATCCTTGACACACCAGGGCATGAGGACTTTTCAGAAGATACCTATCGTACCTTGATGGCGGTGGATGCTGCGGTCATGGTCGTGGACTCTGCCAAGGGTATCGAGGCTCAAACTAAGAAATTATTTGAGGTTGTCAAACACCGTGGGATTCCAGTCTTTACCTTTATGAATAAGCTGGACCGTGACGGTCGTGAGCCACTGGACCTCTTGCAAGAATTGGAAGAAGTCTTGGGTATTGCGAGTTACCCGATGAACTGGCCAATCGGGATGGGGAAAGCCTTTGAGGGTTTGTATGACCTCTATAACCAACGCCTGGAGCTCTACAAAGGGGATGAACGTTTTGCTAGTCTAGAAGATGGGGACAAGCTTTTTGGTAGCAATCCTTTCTACGAACAAGTCAAGGATGACATTGAGCTTTTAAATGAAGCTGGGAATGAGTTTTCAGAGGAGGCTATCCTTGCTGGAGAATTGACACCTGTCTTCTTCGGTTCAGCCCTTACTAACTTTGGTGTGCAGACATTCCTTGAGACTTTCCTTAAGTTTGCTCCAGAACCACATGGACACAAGAAAACAGACGGTGAAATTGTGGATCCTTACGATAAGGATTTCTCAGGATTTGTCTTTAAAATCCAAGCCAACATGGATCCTCGCCACCGTGACCGCATCGCCTTTGTCCGTATCGTTTCAGGTGAATTTGAGCGTGGGATGAGTGTCAACCTGCCTCGCACTGGTAAGGGTGCTAAACTTTCAAATGTCACTCAGTTTATGGCGGAAAGTCGTGAAAATGTGACCAATGCTGTGGCGGGTGATATCATCGGTGTTTACGATACAGGTACATATCAGGTTGGGGATACATTGACAGTTGGAAAAAACAAGTTTGAATTTGAACCACTGCCAACCTTTACTCCTGAAATTTTCATGAAAGTTTCTGCTAAGAATGTCATGAAGCAAAAATCCTTCCACAAGGGGATTGAACAATTGGTGCAAGAAGGAGCCATTCAGCTTTATAAAAATTACCAAACAGGTGAGTACATGCTGGGAGCTGTTGGTCAACTTCAGTTTGAAGTCTTTAAACATCGCATGGAAGGCGAGTACAATGCAGAAGTTGTCATGAGTCCTATGGGTAAAAAGACCGTTCGCTGGATCAAGCCTGAGGACTTGGATGAACGCATGTCCTCAAGCCGAAATATCTTGGCCAAAGACCGTTTCGACCAACCAGTCTTCCTCTTTGAAAATGACTTTGCCCTTCGCTGGTTTGCGGACAAGTATCCAGATGTAGAGTTGGAAGAGAAGATGTAGATCGCCAAAGTTACTTGATTGTGTAACAATCTAAGTAACTAACGCCAAGTTTCTATGGAACTTGGCTAGGCGCTCCACTAGTAAAGTTTTGCGAATAATATCGATTCGTAAAACTTTACGTCGTAACTGGTAGTTAGTGGTTTAGCTAACTGCCTTACTAACTACGTTTAGCAAATAGAATCGATTTGCCAAACTCCGTGTCGTAGTATAACAATCGGTTTACCTAAACGCTTCACTAGGAAAAATCCACGAATGGTATCGATTCGTGGACTTTTTCGTCGTAATGGTAAGGAAGCGAACTAGCTAACTACCTTACTAACTACGTTTGGCAAATGGAATCGATTTATAAAACTCAGTGTCGTAATCTAATAATAGGTAATCGCTATGGCGGTCTGCCTAAACGCTTCACTAGGAAAAGTCCGCGAATGATATTAATTCGTGGATTTTTCCGTTGTAGGTAGATAGAAAAGGGTAACTGCTTACTAATTATGTTTGGAAAATATAATTGATTTACCAAACTCAGTGTCGTAGTGCTAAGAGTGTCAGCCTGCCTACAGGTCTCGCTAACTGGTTTTACCAAAGCTCATGGATGTTATTCGTCCATGAGTTTTTTGTTTTGAGAAATAGAAATCAAATTATTTATGTTTTTTTTCACTTTTAAGCACTAATATTGCACGTTTGCATTGAAATATTGAAATATTGAACATAATAAATTGAATGTTTATTTTTACATATACTAAATATTTTTGGAAACAATTTGAATGTTGGATGAGTAAAGAACTTTGAAACATCATATCATATAAAAAATATATTAAAAATCTTGACAAGCGTTTGCAGTTAAAGTATACTTGAAACGTATGATTAAAATAGGGTGGATTGTCCACTTTTGGTATATAACGAAAGGGTAAAGTATGTTTTTTAGACGTCAGAAAGGTGAGTATAGAGAAACCGACCGAGTGACGCGGTATAAGTTAATTAAATCAGGAAAACATTGGTTGCGTGCTTCAACCTCTCTTTTTGGTTTGTTCAAGGTCTTGCGGGGTGGTGTAGATACGACTCAAGTCATGACTGAAGTAGTAGAGGATAAAGTAAATCCTTCTATTACAGGTTTGGATATTATCAAGGGACTTGCTGCTACAGGTGCTGTTTTAGGTGGTAGTGTTGCTACTCAAACAAAAGTGTTTGCAAATGAAACAGTAGCCGTGGAAAAGACACTGGAAAATCCAGATCTTTTGGTTACCAATGATACAGTAGTTCTTGGTACGACATCTCTAAGTAATTCAGAGAATTCTGCTAGCTTGTCTACTTCTATGAGTGAAAGCACTTCGATGTCAGAATCTGTGTCTAAGAGTTCGTCAGCCAGTGCTTCGGCGAGTACTTCGGCAAGTGCATCAGCAAGTGCATCAGCAAGTGCATCAGCAAGTGCATCAGCAAGTGCATCCAATAGTGCTTCGACAAGTGCATCTGTCAGCACCTCTACTAGTTTCAGTCAATTAACAGGTGGATCAGGTAGTGTCTCATTATTTACCAGTTTATCAGGCGAACAGAGGGCTTCTGAGACACAAACTGAGCAAGATTCTTTTGCATCAAAAGAATCAACTGGCCTTAAAATCGATTCTGCTTTACTAAAGGCAACTGAAATTGACGGGAAGGTTAGTGCGAGCGCTGCTCAATCAACTTCTACCACGACTAGTATCGTAGGAGTTACTGCCGGTGCTATCGCAACAGCAGAAGTTTCAGCTAAGCAGCAAGATGACAATCGTAAGAAGTTGACAAAACTTTCAGCTGAGATGGGTGAGTACCTAGCTAAAGCTGTTGGTTTACCAAATACTGATTCAGCCATCACTAAGGTCAATGTTGCGGTAACTGAAATTGAAAAAGCCTTGGCTGATCCAACTAGTGATTTGACAGCAGTGGTGCAAAAAGCGATTTTAGCTCGTAATTCCATTGTTAATGCCGTTTTGAGAGCCAATTCAGGCGCGCGTGATGTCCGTAATGGTAAAGCCATGTTGCGCGATGCTTCTCTTCGAGCAAGTTGGGCTCCTAATCAGAATGACGGCCGTATAACAGTAAGTGGTCCAGATGCTACTTTTGATAAGGCTACTGGTATCGCGACGTATACCATGAATGTTCAGGCTAATAGTGCTTTGAGCAATGTAGGTGTTAAAATAAATGTCGGTCAAGGTGGCCATGTCCAAAGTGCGACATTTAATGGCAACTCTATGGAGAAAACCTTTACTCAGGGTTCTGAGATTGTTTATAATTACAGACATGGACAAAATAGGAACTTAAGTGGTAGGATTGAAGTTAAAGTAAAATATGACAACAATGTGCCGACTGCAACTGCAGATATGCAGGTTCAGGTTAGCTCGGCACCTATCGGGCAAAATACTTCAGGGAATGCTTCCAGAGTTCAAACGGCAAGTGTTCCGACGGGTTATAATAATTCAAAACCAACACCACCACCTTCTGTAAGTAAATCAGGTCCAATTATCCAGAATAATAATGGAACTCATTTCGATGTTTATAATGATGATTATTTCGTTCATAACCTTCCTATTTTGAAAAATGGAGCTAGTATCCGCCAATATGGAATTATCAAGCAGGATGCCATTCCCGGAGTCACTTATGGCGGACAATTGATGGGACAAGAAATAAATCGACCCAATCCGAGATATAATCCTTACGTTCCTAGTACTGGAAGCCCATGGTTAAATCAAAAAGAGGAAATTAAAAATATTGGAACGGGTATTTCAGGTACTGTAGGTAACGGAGAGGCGTCCGCTGAGGTAGGAAAGACTTATAGCTATAGTATTGGTGCACTAGATTGGGGAAATAAATCATCTCAGACTACTCTTACCTACACCATCAAAGGTTTCAACGAACGCCATGATGTTCAAAGTGGTGATGTTGTTAAAGTTAAGGATTTGGAGCATTTAACACAGCAAGAAATTGCAGAAGTTTATAATAACTTTATTAATAATGCAACCAATCAACGAGATTTATTAACTAATCAAGACCTTACTAAAGATGCATCAAAAGCAAACGTAACTTCGGACGCAAATGGTACCGTTTTAACCTTCCCAGGAACGAAAGCTAAGATTGAAGTTTCAACAAATGGTACGATCACAGTGACTTATCGTGATGGTACCACAAGTACTATCAATGCTGCCTTGGAAAAATACAATCCAATTGCTAAAGTTCCGAAAGTCTATACCTATATTGGTGAGCAGGCTGGTGACTTGGCGGATGCACGTAGATTTATCCAGCGTGCTAACGGTAAAGAATTCCCTGCTGGAACAAGAATTACTTGGAAACAAGGGTCAGAAATTAAGACATCAGAGACAGGTTCTAAACAAGCTATTGCACATATCGAATATCCAAATGGTGGAAGCGAAGATGTTACTGTAGATTATGAAGTTCTGGCGACAATTAAACCTAAAGGTCCAGTAAATGATATTCAAGGAACGCAACCTCATAGTGGAACAGTTTGGCATAATTATGTTGATAAAGAGGGAACGGCGGGATATCCAAGTGGTGCAAGCCAAGCTTGGAGTAAAAATGGTCAAGTGGTTTCTAGCTCGCCTATCAATACAACTGATACAGGAAGAAATATCTACCAAGTGACCTTTACCTATCCGGTAGGTCGTATGGGGGAAAATGACTCTAATAAATTAAGTCATACAGTTAATGTTGTCCATGATGTCTATAAGTTTGAATCAAATCGTTCTTATACTTTCACACAGAATAAAACAGATGATCCAGCTTATAAACAAGCTGTAGCAAATCCTAAAGAAGCGGTTACAAAATTATCTGGAAGCCCAGAGTTTAATGCAGCAAACACTAATTACACGTGGGTTAATGGTGCACCGTCACTCACTGAGGTAGGAACCTTTACTAAGGAAGTAGAAGTAGAATTGCCTGCTGACTCTACAGGTGTACGTGTTAAACAGAAAGTTCCAGTTACGGTTAAAGTAAATCCACAAGCCCCTGTTATTTCAAATGAATCAACAAATGAGAAGGGTGGCTTGCCAAATCGTTCTATTGTTGTAACGAATGTGACACCTGGAGCTCTTGTAACCTTGACTTTAGCAGGCTATACGTTCGAGAAGAAAGCTAAGGACAACGAATCAAGCGTTACCTTTGAACCTGCTGATCTGAAAAAAGCATACGACGGCAATAACGGTCTTCTTCCGACGGGTGATGTAACGGTTAAACAAGAGAAAGTTGTAAGGACTCCTGCTGGAGGAACAGAGACCCTTACTTCTACCACAACTACTAAGGCTATTACTAAAGAAAATGTAAAACCAACTGTTAATTACACTATTAAGGTTAATGGTAAAGTACCGGAAAAAAATAGTGCAGGCCTTTATAAAATCTATGCAGGAGATAAGATTGAGGTAACCTTTACTGGTAAAGATAATAGTGGTAAACTTGCCTCGTTGAAAATGCGTGGAAATGGCAATGATTTAACGGATTTCTTTGAAGGTAAAGCTGAATGGGGTAGTGGTAAAATTTCAAATATTACTACAACGACTAGTGATGATCGTACGACCATTACTGTGACAGCTACTGCAAATAGTAATCTTACTTATAAAGATGGTAATAAATGGAATCGCCAGGTTGAGGCGACTGATCCAAGTGGAAATGTTACTTCTGAGAACTTTGGAATCCAGCAGGATAAATTAGTAAACTTGTTCAATAAACCGGTAATTAATGTTACTGAGGTGAAGAATAAAAACAATTTAACTGAGGCTGATAAAGAAAAAGTCAGAGAAGAAATTAGAAAAGCTCATGATAAGGTGGTTGCAAAAGGTCGCGACCGTATTTCAAGTATTGATGTGAGCGCTAATGGTGTTGCGACAGTTTATTATAAAGATAATGCGAAGGTGACATCTGGAACGCAACCATATACACCGACTGTTTATAATCCGGATGAAACAGTTTCTGATAGAGTATATAGATCTGAATCAGCCTCTGCGTCAACGAGCGCATCAGCCTCCGCATCAACGAGCGCAAGCCAAAGTGCTTCAACGAGCGCATCTAAGTCTGCATCGACAAGCGCAAGCCAAAGTGCTTCAACAAGTGCGTCTAAGTCCGCATCGACAAGCGCATCAGCTTCAGCATCAACAAGTGCTTCAGCTTCAGCGTCAACAAGTGCATCGGCCTCAGCGTCAACAAGTGCATCGGCCTCAGCATCGACAAGTGCCTCAGCTTCAGCAAGTACTAGCGCGTCGGCTTCAGCGTCAACAAGTGCTTCAGCTTCAGCGTCGACAAGCGCGTCAGCCTCAGCATCGACAAGTGCGTCGGCTTCAGCAAGTACTAGCGCGTCGGCTTCAGCGTCAACAAGCGCATCGGCTTCAGCGTCAACAAGTGCATCGGCCTCAGCATCGACAAGCGCGTCAGCCTCAGCATCGACAAGTGCGTCAGCTTCAGCAAGCACAAGCGCTTCAGCATCAGCATCGACAAGTGCTTCAGCATCAGCATCGACAAGTGCGTCAGCCTCAGCAAGTACTAGCGCTTCAGCATCAGCATCAACAAGTGCTTCAGCTTCAGCAAGCACAAGCGCATCGGCTTCAGCAAGTACTAGCGCTTCAGCTTCAGCATCAACAAGTGCATCGGCTTCAGCGTCAACAAGCGCATCGGCTTCAGCAAGTACTAGCGCGTCGGCTTCAGCAAGCACAAGCGCATCGGCTTCAGCATCAACAAGCGCATCGGCTTCAGCGTCAACAAGCGCTTCAGCTTCAGCAAGTACAAGCGCGTCAGCCTCAGCATCGACAAGTGCTTCAGCATCAGCATCAACAAGTGCGTCAGCATCAGCATCTACAAGCGCATCGGCCTCAGCATCAACAAGTGCGTCAGCATCAGCATCGACAAGCGCATCGGCTTCAGCAAGCACAAGTGCTTCAGCTTCAGCATCAACAAGCGCTTCAGCTTCAGCATCGACAAGTGCGTCAGCCTCAGCAAGTACTAGCGCTTCAGCATCAGCATCAACAAGTGCTTCAGCTTCAGCAAGCACAAGCGCATCGGCCTCAGCGTCAACAAGTGCATCGGCTTCAGCGTCAACAAGCGCATCGGCTTCAGCATCAACAAGTGCGTCAGCCTCAGCATCAACAAGTGCCTCAGCATCAGCAAGTACAAGCGCGTCAGCCTCAGCATCGACAAGTGCGTCAGCCTCAGCAAGTACTAGCGCTTCAGCTTCAGCGTCAACAAGCGCATCGGCTTCAGCAAGTACTAGCGCGTCAGCATCAGCATCGACAAGTGCGTCAGCTTCAGCAAGCACAAGCGCATCGGCCTCAGCATCGACAAGTGCGTCGGCCTCAGCGTCAACAAGCGCATCGGCCTCAGCATCGACAAGTGCGTCGGCCTCAGCGTCAACAAGCGCTTCAGCTTCAGCAAGTACAAGCGCGTCAGCCTCAGCATCGACAAGTGCTTCAGCATCAGCATCAACAAGTGCGTCAGCATCAGCATCTACAAGCGCATCGGCCTCAGCATCAACAAGTGCGTCAGCATCAGCATCGACAAGCGCATCGGCTTCAGCAAGTACTAGCGCGTCGGCTTCAGCAAGCACAAGTGCATCGGCTTCAGCGTCAACAAGCGCATCGGCTTCAGCAAGCACAAGTGCTTCAGCTTCAGCATCAACAAGCGCTTCAGCTTCAGCATCGACAAGTGCGTCAGCCTCAGCAAGTACTAGCGCTTCAGCATCAGCATCAACAAGTGCTTCAGCTTCAGCAAGCACAAGCGCATCGGCCTCAGCGTCAACAAGTGCATCGGCTTCAGC